>DMYK01000579.1:0-9495 GCA_003483675.1 Microcoleaceae cyanobacterium UBA11344 | reverse complement strand
CCAGAAATTTCCTGCCAGTCCATAAATTAAATTAACTACAGAATGTCAAACCTTTTTTCATTATACTTGATCCATTTGAACTTATTCAAAGTAGCTTGAGGATTCAGCACTGTAGTAGCAATCCCGTAAACAATAGTCGGCAAAACTTCCCGGTTTAACCAACTTTGTCCAACCTTTCTCATGTAGTGCTGTGCCAAAACTTCTCGGAGTTTGTTAAGCCTTTCCAAAAGAGGCAAATTATTAAAGCATACCTGCTCGTACTCATTCAACGATAATTCTGGTTCTCCCCGCAAGCGTCGCAGTTGATTTTCCTTGACACAATCGGAAGCTATGCGTTTTTTCAGCCAGTATTTATCTGTGAGAGAGTTCGCTCTAATCCGATAATTTCCCAAGGGCTCTGTCGCAGCCAGCAAACCGTACTTTTGAGCGATTTTGGTAAATAACTCTGTATCTTCCCCTACCAGCCAATCTTCTGCAAAGCCGCCTTCTTTGACGAGAATTGTGCGATCGACTACAACAGAAGACGGGAACACCCAAGGACTTTCACCTGTCACCTTAATCGCCTGCATTTGGGCTTTAGTTGTAGGATATGTGGCAATATAACTCAACTTTTTCCCGTGCTTGTCCAAATAGCGCAAAGCGTGAGCAACAGCTTTGACTTCTGGGTTGTCTGCGAGCATCTGCAAACAAAATTCCAGCTTGTTTGGTTCCCAAGTATCGTCACTGTCGAGAAACGCTACATACTCACCTGTTGCCCGATCGATCATTAAATTTCTAGACTTAGAAACCCCATAATTTTGGGGGTTTCTAAAGAACTGAATTCGCGGATCTGACTCGGCAATTTTAGCAGCAACTTTGCTAGTATCATCAGTAGAGCAGTCATCAACAATTAAGATTTCTAGATGCTGGTAGCTGCCATTGACTGCGGAGGCAACTGCCTCAGCCAGGGTTTCGGCTGCATTGAATGCAGGAATGATGACACTGACTTTTTCGCTGTTCATAAATTGACTCTAGGTGTGATTTGGTAGTTGTTTACAGAAGTATGAGCTTCGACAAATAAGCTGTTGTGGCGATCGATATTTTTGAGAATCAAAATAATATTTCTATCTTTAGGAAGATGTCATTCAATTTATACTGTAACAATCCCTCGACTATTCTGTAAACAATGTTTCCAAAAATCAATTCTCAACTACGAATTTATCCTGTTTTGCTAACATTCATGCTATTTGGTTGCCAGCAGCAGCTACAGCAACAGCCAAACTTACAGCAACAGCGCAGCAAACAGGGCATGGCTGTCTCCGCTCACCCGCTGGCGAGCGATGCGGGGCTAAGAGTGCTGCAACAGGGAGGTAATGCAGTGGATGCCGCCGTGGCTACGGCTTTGGCGATTTCTGTGGTGGAGCCTTTTTCGGCGGGTATTGGCGGTGGGGGTTTTTTGCTGTTGCGGCGGGCCGAAACGGGTACTGTGCAAGCGCTGGATTTCCGGGAACGAGCTCCGAAACGGGCGACGCGGGATATGTATCTGGACAAGCAAGGCAAGGTGCGCCAGAGGGCAAGTCTAGACGGGCATTTGGCCGCTGGTATTCCGGGTACTGTGGGGGGACTTTATACGGTGCACCGGGAGTACGGCAAGTTGCCTTGGGCTACTGTGGTAGCGCCGGCGATCGCCCTGGCGGAAAATGGCTTTCCGGTGAGTTCGCGGTTTACCAAGGCTGTTGAGAGACGACAGGATGTGATTAAAAAGAATCCGGCGGCGCGGGCAGTTTTTACCCACGGGGGCGTTTTGTACAAACCAGGGGAACTTCTGGTGCAGCGGGATTTGGGGCGGACTTTACGTAAGATTGCCGTTGACCCGCAAAGTTTTTATACCGGGGAAATTGCTAGGGCGATCGCCTCNNGGCCTGATTACTCTCGAAGACCTGAAACACTATACACCGATTTGGCGAAATCCGGTTTGCGGCAACTTCCGCACTTACCAAATTTGCGCGATGTCGCCTCCTTCTTCCGGTGGCGTTCATTTGCTGCAAATCTTAAATATGATTGGCGATACGGATTTAAAGATGTTGGGCCCTAAAAGTCCAGACACCTTGCATTTACTGGCAGAAAGTATGCGGATTGCTTATGCCGATCGATCTGAGCATTTGGGCGATCCAGATTTTGTCAATGTCCCTGTCAAAGCTCTGACTAGCCGTAGCTATGCCAAATTGAGGCGATCGCAAATCCAGATGTCGAAAGCCAAACCTTCCAGCGAGGTAAAGGCTGTTGATGCTCAAACTTTGAGCCGATTTGTGCACGAGTCTCCCGAAACTACACACCTGACGGTAGTTGACAAAGAGCGCAATGTTGTGAGTTTGACGTTTACGGTGAATGGCGGTTTTGGGGCTGGGGCTGTGGCTGCCGGTACGGGAATTTTGCTCAACAATGAGATGGACGATTTTGCAGCGGCTGCGGGAGTGCCGAATTTGTTTGGTTTAGTGGGCGACGAAGCAAATTCGATCGCCCCTGGGAAAACTCCTTTATCCAGCATGACGCCGATTATTGTGACGGAAAATGGCAAATTTCGCCTCGCTGCGGGCTCTCCCGGAGGCAGCACGATTATTACCACGGTGCTGCAAATTGTGTTGAATGTGTTGGTTTACGACATGAATGTCGATGAGGCTGTATCTGCACCCCGGATTCACCATCAGTGGCGGCCCGATCGCCTGATGGTGGAACGGGGAGGTTTTGAGGCTGCGACGCTTTCGGAGTTGCGGCGACGGGGACACCAGATTCAGGAAGGCGAGGGTTGGGGAAATGCGAATGCGATCGTCCTCACGTCTGATGGTTGGTTGGAGGGGGCAGTCGATCGGCGCGGGGAAGGGGCGGCCAGGGGGTTTTTGAATGTTATCTAATAGAAAAACCCGCCCTCGATGCTGATTGTCGATCGCACAACTGGATCTAAATTATTAGCCTGTGTATCTATAGTTTGGCAGCTATAATTTTTTTTTTGAGATTGATTAGCTAACTCAAAGCCCAGAATTACTGAACACAAATTAATAGTAATCTCCGTATAAACACGTAGTTGTAAATTCTTGGTAAAGGACTATACTTTACCAATATATAATGTAATCATAATAGTGTGGATTTAATTCAAAGCTATGATTTTAGCAATAAAAATATGCTCAGTCCTCATAGAATTGCTGCCTTAACTGCTACATTCACCGCTGCTGCTTTCAGCTTGTTGACCGCACCCGCAATGGCATTTTCTGTAGGTGCAACCAATAACACCGAGACTTTAAAAAACCAGTTGTTGGGAACTAATACAGTGGGATTGAGTAATTTCTCTGTTTCAGTTACTGGAAATAGTGCTGCTTTTGGTACTTTTACAAATGACCCCTTCGGTTTGCAGTCAGGTGTTGTTCTCAGCACTGGCAGAGTCACCGATATACCGGGCAGGAATCTCCAAGATAACTTAATGATCAACGGCACTGATTTAAACACTGACTTGGGGTCAAGGGGCGAAGCTGGCGATTTGACTCAGCTAGACCTCAGCTTTTTTGCTGACTCTAGGGCTGAAAAGTTGTTCTTTGAATATGTATTTGGTTCCGAGGAGTTTCCTGAGTTCGGCGGTTCTGAATTTAATGACGATTTTGAACTGTTGCTGAATGGCAGTAATTTGGCAAAGTTGAGCGGTGGCCAAGCAGTTACGATTAATAATCTGGTTCCCGATCCAAATAATCGCTCTACAGATCACCCGGATTATATCAACAACCCAAGCCTGACAGGTCTTGCTGCTAATATTATTAAGCTGGACGGTTTTACTAAAGTTTTAGGTTTTGAGGGTTTGCTCAAGCAAAATCAGACGAATATTCTCAGCATCCGCATTAAAGATGTGGGGGATGGCAATTTAGATTCTGCTGTGTTTATTAAAGGCGGTTCTCTGGGAACCAAAAAAGCCGAGGCGGTTCCCGAACCGATGACTGTGGGAGGCTTGATGGCGGGAGGTGCTATGCTTACAGCAGCGCGAAAATTGCGCGATCGGCGCAAGGAATTAAAATAGGACTGACGCATTAATAATATAATTATCTCCTTTTATTGCAGCAAATGTTCCTGGTAAAACCCGCTGCTACAGCAACTGACTTATGACCGAAAGCAATTTAGTCTCTTGCCCCCGGAGGCCGGCCGTGGAGACACATAAAAGCTCCGCATCCTGACAACAAGCACCCGGATTCATCTGTGGGATAAATCTCAAATCTCAAAGAGGACCTACGCATTTTAACGTAATTCTGAAGAAGCTCAGAGATGCTTCGCTGCACTACGTTTCACTCAGCATGACACCTAGGCTTTGCGTAAGTCCTGTAAAATCTTAAATCTAAAATTTAAAATTTAAAATTGAAAATCGGATGACTAAATCGTTTAGCTGTGAACAGTACCGTCGGGTAAGATTGTTCCCGATAATCTAGCTCCCGTCAATTTGACCATCACCCGATCGCCATAACCGATTTTCGCTCCAGTTAAATCCGCACCACTCAAGTCCGTGCCGCTCAAATCAGCTCCGATTAAGTTAGTTTCTCTCAAGTTGGCATTGATCAAACAAGCTCCTAACAGGTTAGCTCTGAATAAGTTTGCTTTGTGCAAATTCGCGCCGGTGAGGTTCACATTGTGCAGAAAAGTATCACTTAAGTCAGCTTGACTCAGGTTCGCATTGCTCAAGTTTCTGCCGGAAAAATCCTTTTCTTTTAAGGAAGCTCCTTGGAAGTTGGAGCCGCTCAAATCGGGATTTTGTTGGGGGCCTGGGCGGTAAGATGAGGATGGCGTTGACGATTGGTAGCGGGGCGAATCTGAATAGGGCCCCGCAGGATTAGCAGATTTTCCCCCATAATTTTCTGAATGGGGCTCAGAAGAGTAGCGCGGTTCTTTTGGGGTTGCCGGCGGCTGAGTATTTCTGTACTGAGTATTTCTGTACTGAGTATTTTGATACTGAGTGTTTTGATACTGAGTATTTCTGATACTGAGTGTTTTGGTGCTGAGTGTTTTGGTGCTGGGTGTTTTGGTGCTGGGTGTTTTGGTGCTGGGTGTTTTGGTGCTGGGTGTTTTGGTGCTGAGTGTTGTGCTGCTGAGTATTTTGGTGCTGAGTATTTTGGTGCTGAGCTCTCGGCTGAATCGATCGCAATTGTTCGCGAGCTTGATTAATTTCCTTAATCTTTTCTTCAGCTTTTTGTAGCAGTCTGGGCCTGTCTTTGGGGATGCGATCGGGATGCCAAATGAACGCTAAATCTTTGTAGGCTTGGGTAATTTCTTCGGGAGTTGCTCCCGGCAACAATTCCAGGACTTTATAGTATTGGTCGAGGTCATTCATTATACCACCTTTCACTTTAAGAAATTAGGAATTAAAAATTAAGATCGGAGTGAAGGCAGCTCTAAAAGCTGGCTTCCCCGATCGTACATTGATTGAACAAAAAGATTGAACAATAACTCAGTTATGCCGCTGCTGGCAAAAAATCCCGGATTCGCTGCAAATATGTTGCGGCATCCTCCAGCATCGGAAAATGAGCTGTATTTGGGATTATAACAAATTCTACTTTTTTGTTGAGAGAGGCGGCTTGTTTGCCCATGATTGCGGGAATAATTCGATCGAATTCTCCAGCTACCAGCAGCGTGGGAACACTCAGCCGCGCAAATTCTTGGGGCATTTCCTCAGCAGCTTTTTTGCTGACTGCTGTCACCATTGTACCTATAGCCGCAGCCTCGTCTGCCATTAAGAAATCCTTGAGAAATGCCAAACTGACCTCTGTGGGCAGACTACGATGCAAAAACCGTGCCATAAATAGTCGATCGACAAAAGGAATAGAAGCCAACCAAGGCGGCCGAAATTTGACAACATAGCCGCCGAATTTGTGAAAAGTTGTAAAGGCTTTTTCATCATATTCAAAAATGCCGCTGCAAGTGAGAATTGCTTTTTCTACTTTTTCGGGATCAAGATTGAGAAATAAAGTAGCAATTGATGCACCTGTGGAGTGAGCATTAATGTAGACACGACTTAAATTCAAAGCTGCTAATAATTCCGCCAAGTCCTCAGCATAAGTTTCGAGTTCATAGCTTGACTCAGGAGGCTGTTTTGGCAGTGGAGAACGTCCAAAACCTCTCATGTCGTAAAGCAAGCAGTCAAAGTCGCTAGCAAGAGCGCGTGCGGTGCTTTCCCAGTAGCGGGCAGAGCCAGCCCATCCGTGCAGGAATACCATCACAGGTTTGCCGGTGGGTTGAGCGCTTGCGTCTGCTGTTATCCACTCGTAATAATGTTCTACACCGCGAATTGAAATGAAAGCCATGATATCGATTTTAGATTTTAGATTTTAGATTTTAGATTTTAACTCATAATTGTTAACTAAATACCCAGATTCCCGACTTCTTAAAGAAGTCGGGAATCTCAAAACTACATTTCTCAAAAAATCTGCGTTAATCTGCGTCAATCTGCCCACATCTGCGGTCAAAAATCCTACAAATAGAAACCCACCAGAAATCTCAAAGCAATTTGATATTGAATCTCTCAAAAAATCTGCGTTAATCTGCGTCAATCTGCCCACATCTGCGGTCAAAAATCACCCACATAGAAACCAACGAGAAACCTTAAGCAGCCGAAGCAGCTAGCCAAAATAAACCATCTACCAAAAGCGTGCTCAAAACTGCCCCGCTGAATGCCCGCCAATGCAATTGCGTGCCGCGCAAACTCAGCAAACCGACAGTTAGCAATACAGCGATTAAAACTAAAGCGCAGCCTATTCCCCAAGGTGTCTCGATTTGTCCGATCGCACTTTGAAAAATCGGCATTGCTAATTCCGGTTCCGCGTGCATGACTTGTCGCCAGTAGGGCATCAAGCCTGTTAAGTAAAAATATAAGTCAGTAATGGCGGTTCCCAATAACGAACCTAAATAAAAATAGCCGCCAACTTTTCCCCAAGATTTACCCAAGCACCAAATCGCAAATGGTAAGCCAATTGATTCGATCGGTAAATGCAAAATAGGTTCCCATCTAAACCAGCCCCAATAGATGGAACCTGCCAGCCAACATCCGGCAAATCCTAATAATAAGTCTCCCCAAAGTTGGGTTTTCGGGCGGAAAATTAGGATTAAACTAAGTGCTATCCAGGCGATAGTTGACAGCAAACTGATTGCTGGATATAAACGCACTAAAGGTGCTTGGACGAAAACTGGAATTGATACTAAAAAGGCTGAAGCGCTAAAGATCAACCACTGCTGAATGCTATTGTTTCTGCCTGAAGATAGAGGATTTTCGAGGCTGGTGAGGGTAATAATAGGTGCGATCGCCGATGATACTAAATTAAAATTAAACAACTGATTGGACTCCGTAACGTTTCAATAAGTGGACTAAAAAAGTTGCTGCGGTGGCGGGTTTAGCCGTCTCAATACCGTCGGCTGTTTGACTGATCTGCCAACCTTTGGCTGTTTGGGGTTTGCGCCACAAATCCAAGTGTGCGATCGAGGGCGAAGCATAAAAACTGTCTCCACCGCCACCGAGAATAGCCGAACTCCAGTGCGTAAAGCGATCGTGGCTGAGTCGGTGGAGCGGAAAATTGCCCCCCAGGGGTACTCCCCAACCGTCTAAAGCAATAAATGCCGCGACTTTGCCGCCGATTTGTTGCCACATCCACGCCGCCCCGATCGCCCCGGCTACTCCAGCCGAAAAGCTTGCAAATACTAGACTTTCTCCAGCCAACTCTTGACAGCACAAAAAGTGCAATATGTCAATAGCTGAAAAAGCTGGATGTTTATGAGCGGGAAAAATCTTGACATGAGAGACTGTTTGCGAATTTTGCCGAGGTTCTGCGTCTCCCCAAACCTCTGAAAGTCCCGCCAGGAAACAATCAGTGAGTTTTGGGTCATGGATTCCGGGGCATATTACCAGTCTCATTGTGCTTCAAGAAAATTAATTATGAGCTTAACATAACTTTACTTTATTGTACACCATAATTAATTATATGCTATCCAGGGGGATAGGATGTTAAACTAATAACAGAGTCCAGTTTGAAGAGTATCCCCCAGATAAAAGCCCTGGGAATGCTCCGAGACACCGAAACCAGAGGCAAGGTGAGGAAGTCTTAAGAAAACATAAAACTTAACGCTTTCTGTCCCCGACCCTGGGGCGTATTCTCTTGCCTTTCCCATCAGATTCAGATCCCCCCCAACCCCCCTTAAGAAGGGGGGAGAAAGAGTCTCAAAGTCAACCCCTACTCACACCCTACTCCCTTGTTAAGGGGGATGCGAGGGGGATCTCCGGGGAGTCTAGAAACCGGGTTTCTCTTCGTAATTCTGATTCATCCTTCCTGCGACTCTCAAAATCATTCAAATTGAGGAATACAAAGTGGTTGCTTCTCCAGAAAAAATTGAGTTCAAAACGTCTCCTGCACCGGCAAACAGCGATCGAGTAGCTGTCTTGCTCATGGGTTACGGCGAAGTTGAAAGCTACGATGATTTTGCCAATTACAACGAACAAGCTTTAAACTTACTTACGGCAAAATTTGCACCGGTACCGACTTGGATTTATCCGCCATTGGCGAAGATTTTGGCAATTTTTGACTTGCATGAATGGAGTCACCAACACGGTCAATTTGTGTCGCCGCACAATGCAATTTTTGAACAGCAACGGGCGGGGATTGAACAGAATTTGCAGGAGAAATGGGGCGATAAAGTAAAAGTATTCAAAGCTTTTAACTTTTGCGCGCCGTTTTTGCCGGAGCAAGTAATTCCGCAAATTAAAGCGGAAGGATTTGATAAAATTCTGATTTATCCGCTGTTGGTAGTTGATTCTGTTTTCACTAGCGGGATTGCAGTAGAACAGGTGAATAAGGCTTTAGCTCAAACATTTGATGGCCAAGAACATTGGGTAAAAGGACAGCGCTACATTCCTTCTTTTTACGATGAACCTGCTTACATTGATTTGATGGCGCATTTAGTTGAAGAGGAAATTAAGCACGATTTAGCTGTGGCACATTTGCCTTCTCAGATTGGGATTGTGCTGATGAATCACGGTTGTCCGCACAAGGCGAAGGGCTTTACTTCGGGTATTGTGGAAAGTCAAGCTTTGTACGATCGCGTGCGGGAACGTTTGATGTATCGCTATCCTTTGATTTCGGTGGGCTGGCTGAATCACGACACGCCGCTGATTGAATGGACGCAGCCGGATGCGACGTTGGCTGCGAAGAATTTGATTGATTTGGGTGCAACTGCGATCGTCTTTATGCCGATCGGATTTGCGACAGAAAATCACGAAACATTGTTAGATGTAGACCACATTATTGAGTCTTTGCAGAAACAGCGTCAAGGAGTTACTTACCGCAAATTGCCTTGCGTAAACGACCATCCTGAGTTTCTGAAAATGGCGGCGGAGTGGGCTAATCCTCAAATTGAAGCGTTGTTGAGTGAAAGTGCGATCGCGGTGAATCCGAGTTTGGCTGTGGCGCACCGCGATCACAGTCATTCTCATGGGGATCATGGGCA
>DMYK01000381.1:2132-3498 GCA_003483675.1 Microcoleaceae cyanobacterium UBA11344 | reverse complement strand
AAAACTTTGCCCTAATTGACTGCCTTGACCTAGAATTTGGACCGAGTTTGAACGTATTTACAGGCGAAACTGGTGCTGGCAAATCGATTATCCTAGATGCGATCGATGCAGTCTTGGGCGGCAAGGTCGATCGCCGATCGATTCGCACAGGAGCAGCGCGGGCAATATTAGAAGCTACCTTTGAATTGAACAAAGCTACCGCCGACTGGCTCAGCGGGCAAGAAATCGAACCCATAGATGGCAATTTAGCAGTTTGCAGCCGGGAAATTACTGCATCTAGCGGTACTCTGCGTAGTCGATCGCGTTTGAACGGAATTCTCGTGAATCGGCCCTTAATGGAGCAACTGCGCGATCGACTCGTCGAAATTACCGCCCAAGGCCAAACCGTCCAACTCGGACAAGAAACCCTCCAGCGAGAATGGCTCGATCTCTACGGTGGCAAAACTATCATCGCAGCGCGATCGAATGTCACCGCAGCATGGCTTGTCGCCAGCTCTGCCAAAACAACCCTCAACCGCAGACGTCAGTCTGAGCAGCAGCGACTCCAAAGACTCGATTTGTTAGAATACCAGGTCCGAGAACTAGGCGAAGCCCACCTCACAGACGCCAACGAATTGGAACTCCTAGAACAAGAATCCATCAGGCTTAGTCACGTCGTTGAGTTGCAGCAGCAGAGTTACCGAGTTTTCCAAGCCCTTTATCAAAACGACGGCGACGCAGCCTCTGCCGCCGATTTGTTGAGCAAAGCCGAGGCAACTTTAAGCGACATGGCCGTCTACGATGTGCAGTTGCAACCAATTCTAGAAATGGTGAGCGATGCTCTAGTTCAAGCCACAGAAGCCAGCAGGCAAATTAGCAGCTACGGCGGACAATTAGAAGCAGATCCGCAAAGACTCGAAGAAGTAGAAGATCGAATTCGCGAACTTAAACAAATTTGCCGCAAATACGGGCCGCTCAAAGAGTCGATCGCCTACTAC
Organism: Microcoleaceae cyanobacterium UBA11344; assembly: GCA_003483675.1. GTDB lineage: Bacteria > Cyanobacteriota > Cyanobacteriia > Cyanobacteriales > Microcoleaceae > Microcoleus. The sequence goes on along the minus strand of DMYK01000381.1, from coordinate 2,521 downwards.
CAAACCATCCAAAACGAACTAAACGAACTTTTAGAAGGCGGCGAGTCAATGGAAGCCTTAGAACTCGCATATCAAGCCTCTCTTGAGCAATTAAAAGATGCTTGCAGCCACCTCAGCACCCTCCGGCGCGAAGCAGCTCTCAACCTCGAAACGCACCTAGTCGCCGAACTCAAGCCCCTAGCGATGGAAAAAGTGCAATTTCAAGTCGAATTCAGAGCCAGTACCCCCACAGCCACTGGTGCAGACTACATCACCTTTTGTTTCAGTCCCAATCCGGGGGAACCCCTGCAACCGATGAGTGCGATCGCCTCCGGGGGAGAAATGACCCGCTTTCTGCTCGCCATCAAAGCCTGTTTTTCTCAAATAGACGGCGCCGCCACCCTGATCTT
>DMYK01000381.1:568-2103 GCA_003483675.1 Microcoleaceae cyanobacterium UBA11344 | reverse complement strand
AAACTCTACCAACTCTCAGACAAACACCAAGTTCTCTGTGTCACCCACCAGCCCTTAATCGCTGCAATGGCCGACTCTCACTTTCGCGTCAACAAACAAACCATCGAAGCACCTTGTGCCCAACAGGAAGACGCCGCCCATAACCAACTTTCCGAACGCACAGTCGTGCGAGTTGCTACCCTCAACAGCCAGTTGGAGCGGCGCGAAGAACTGGCCCAACTTGCTAGCGGTCGATCGGAAACAGAAGCCATCGCTTTTGCTGAATCCCTGCTCGTTCAAGCAGCTTCCCTGCGCCAAACGGCTCGACGTACCCCAAACTCTCAGTCTGTCGGTGACAATTAAGCCATTGAGTCCTTTCGATTTGAGTTTTGAGATTTTAGATGGGAAGATGGGAGGATTGGCCGTCAGTCAGTCTGCGAAGGAATTAATCCGGGGGCTTGTCCCCTGGATGCTTTCGGTCAAATGGGAACTCCGAAGGGCTGTGGGGGTCACTCCTCAAATCTCAAATCGCGCCATCGATTAACTCGATCGAGGGGTGAGATGCGGACTTTGGATAGTCCCAGGTTACACTAACAATAGCGACCGCTATTTTTACTAAAAATACTTGTATAGCGATCCTAAATCATTTGCATAATTCTTGTAGGGGCAATCCGACCCCTACTCCCCGTGGTTGCCCAATCCCTCGGAGGGCGGGCACTCACAGGCACCGCCCCTACATATCTGCATGAATGATTTAGGATTGCTATAGATCACTGAGGAATTGACAAACTACTTCTCTGGTCAGCGGCTTCGAAGCCGCAACTCAATAATTTATTGCTGCTATGACTTAAGCAAAAACAGCGCTTTTCTGCCACTTTAAGCTGTGTAACGCGATCGCCACCTGCGATCGAATCCCAAATTTGCCGTCCCAACTACTGTTACAGCAGCCAAATCGACAGAAATTCAACTTAAAAACCACAATTGTAGAAAGCAGCACACATAATTAGCAAGTGGCGATGTCACAATTTCAGCTAGTCCAAACAACCCCTTACGCTTAAGATTCTGTAAAGGTATATGAATTTTGCATCTTCCAATCTGTCAGCTATGGAAAACGTGATAGATGTCTCTGTTGTCGGTCAAAATCGTCAGCAACAGCACGATCACCATCCCTCTAGCAGTAGTCAAATTGTCACAACCCAAGGAAACTTCTCCAGTTTCCTCGCACCCCTAAACAAGGATAGTTTTAAAGGAGTTGCTAAGGACGTAGAGAACAAACTGAGGGTTGTCAATCAAACCTTGGGAATGCTCGACAACCTCCTAGACAGCCAGGGTTTTGATGCCATTCTTAACGAAATGTTGCAGTCGATCACCCTCAAAACTGGGGAATTGCTCAATGCCGATCGCAGCACCATATTTTTATTAGACGACGATCAAAATGAACTCTGGGCAATTGTCGCTAAAGACGAAAATGGCAACAACCTAGAACTCAGATTTCCCGCCCATGTCGGCATTGCGGGAGAAGTAGCCACGAACAGAACAGTCGTTAACATTCCTTA
>DMYK01000381.1:0-561 GCA_003483675.1 Microcoleaceae cyanobacterium UBA11344 | reverse complement strand
CTGACGAAAGAACAGGATATCGCACCTATACAATGTTGGCGATGCCCCTGATCAACGAAGACACGCAAGAGTTAGTAGCAGTCGTTCAACTGATTAATAAACTCAAGCCGAACCACCAAAATTACGGTCATTTAGACGAACAGATTGACAAGGAAGGATTTACTAGAGAAGACGAACAAATCTTTACAGAATTCGCCCCGTCGATTCGCCTAATTCTAGAGTCTTCCAAATCTTTCTACGCAGCAACTCAAAGACAGCGGGCTGCGACAGCCCTGATGAACGCCGTCAACGCTCTTTCTCAGAGCAGTCTAGACTTAGAAGATACCCTGAAGCGGGTGATGGATCAGGCTCAAGAACTGATGAATGCCGATCGCAGCACCCTATGGCTAATTGACGAAGATCGAAATCAACTGTGGACAAAAATCCCGATCGCCGGCAAACTTCAAGAAATTCGCATACCCAGAACAGCGGGTTTTGCAGGTATTGTTGCCCAATCCGGCGAACCACTGCTGATTCCCTTTGACGTGTACGACGACCGCCGCGCCGAAACTTCCAAAGAAA
>DMYK01000082.1:2790-4156 GCA_003483675.1 Microcoleaceae cyanobacterium UBA11344 | reverse complement strand
GTTTCAGCTCTGCCCAGGGCGTTCAGGTGTCGCAGCGTGCCGTCGGGACGGAGGATGCGGTAGTCAAAACCAAAGGGGATGCCGAAGTCAACTCCCCGCTGTACTTCCGTCCCCCACAATTCTAAATCTTCTGGATGGATCAGAGTGACTTGCTGTTCTCTGGTGGGTGCTGTGGCCGCTGGTTCGAGTCCGTGGATGCGGAAGAGTTCCTCTGACCAAGTGACGGTTCCCGTTGTGACATCGAGTTCCCAATTGCCGACGTGGGCGAGTCTCTGGGCTTCTTGTAGCTGTCGTTGGCTTTCGCGAATGGCGGTTTCGGCGACTTGGCGATCAGTAATGTCGAATAGGACGCCACAAAATACGATTTCGCCGTTCTGGCTGCGGGTGGGCATGGAGTCGCCCTGCCACCAGCGAATCTCGCCGTCGGGCTTGACTAATCGCCCTTCGTAGTGCCAGAGGGAAAGGTTGTCTACGGCTTCGGTGACGGAAGCGATGTAGCTTTGGAAGTCATCAGGGTGGAGGCGGGAAATGAATGTATTGATGTCTTGCGTCATTGCTGCTGCTGTGACACCGCTGATCTCGAAGATGCGATCGCTCATGTAGTCAATGCGCCAAACTCCGTCACGGTTGCAAAACTGGAACAAAGCTCCGGGGATGGTAGCCGCAATGGTTCTAAACCGGCTTTCGCTGGCACCCAGGGCTGCAAAAGTCTGTTGCAGTTCGGCTGTGCGTGCTTCTACTCTGCGCTCTAGTTCTGCGTTGGCGTGTTGCAATGCGGACTCTGCGCGTTTGCGATCGGTAATGTCGGTAGCCGTGCCTGTGGTGCCGAGGACATTGCCTGTGTCGTCGAACAGGGCGATCGCATTGAACATCAGATATTTGATGCTACCGTCTTTAGCGATTTGTGCGCTTTCGTGCTGAAAAATTGATTCTCCCGAAAGTAGGTTCGCGAAAACCTTTAATTCTTTTTGAATTTGTTCTGGTGTCATAAAGTCAGAGAAAGGCCTACCGAGCATTTCTGCTGCGTCGTAACCGTAGATGTATTTAACTGCTGGGTTGACGAAGGTGTAGCAACCTTGGGCATCGACTGACCAAATCATGTCTTGGGAGGTTTCTACTAGGCGGCGGTATGTGGTTTCGCTGGCTTGCAGTGATTCTTCTGCTAATTTGCGTTCCGTCATGTCGCGGGAGACACCGACAGTCATTGTGATGTCTCCTTCTTCGTTGCGGATGGGTGTTTTGACGGTACTAAACAGTCGCACTTCTCCATCGTGCCGCACGATCGGTTCTTCGGGAATTGCGAGAGTTTGTCCGGTTTCAAATACGAAGGTGTCATCTTTAATGTATTGGAGAGTGTAGTCAGGAA
>DMYK01000082.1:0-2745 GCA_003483675.1 Microcoleaceae cyanobacterium UBA11344 | reverse complement strand
ATTAGCCCAGAGGATTTTTGATTGAGGGCCTTTGACTAATACCATATCAGCGATCGAGTCGAGAATTTGGTGATATCTTTTTTCACTTTCGCGGAGTTGTTGCTGCGTGCGATCGATTTCTGCTAATTGCCTTTGGGTTTGCAAGTGCAATTCGGCTTGGGTGATGGCGATTGCTAGGTGTTGTGATATTTGCTTGGCAAATTCGATTTCGTCTGGTTGCCATTCGCGGGGTTTGCCGCAGGAGTGAATGCAAAGCAATCCCCACAGGTGTTGTCCTTGCAGCAGAGGTACGACTAAGTTAGCTCGGATTTGAAATCGTTTGAGGATTTTGAGGTGACAAGGGCTCAACCGGGCTTTATAGATATCGGTGACAGCTTGAACGTACCCTTTTTGGTAGTTGGCTGCAAATTGTTCGCCGAAGCAGCGATCGTGAACTTTTGTTCCTAGGGATGGGCTGTATAGGGGCAGTACATCTTCTGATACTACTTCGCCGTCGTTCCATTCGGATTCAGGGAGGAAGCGATAAACAGCGACGCGATCGGCATTTAGGAGTTGCCGGACTTCGGTTGCTGTAGTTTTGAATATTGTTTCTAAGTCTAGGGATTCGCGAATTTTGCCAATAACTCCCATGAGGGCTTGCAGCTTTTTGAACCAGGTTTGAGACTGCATTTCTCTTTCTAGGTGAATTAGCTTCATCCGCAGGCTGGTTATTTCTAGATACAGGAATTCATCAAACATATGCTATTTTTTTAGTTAATTTGTGGTTGGGTAATTACGAAGTAGAGGGCATCCCAAGAGAGAGCTGAAATTTGAGTCTGTTGGATGGGAATCACAAATGGCAAATTCTGTTCCTTCTCCTAGCACTTAGCAGCTACTCAGACTCTATTTCCGTATTTTTTTAAGCGATCGCTCGAGCGCTCATTTTAGCTCAGTACATTTACTGATTTATTGTGCGATCGGTGACTTGATGTGGTATAAATTGTCAAAATTTTGGGGATTTTACTAAAAATTGGCATTTTTTTGCGATCGACATTTCTTTCAATTATCACACTTTTATGATTGCCACTCCCGTCGAGCAGTGGTGAGGAAGAAGAGGCGATCGCATCTGCTGTTTGCAGTACCTAGCAAAAGTTATGAACATTGAGCCGCCTGTTTGAGAATTTTCCCTGATTCTCGATTCATCGGCCTTTCAGCAGCTGGCTATAAGTGCCAACCGCACCAGCCAATTTATCTTTTGTATAAGTGAAATCTGGCCTGGGACTAAGATTGTTCTGACTTGTATAACAGCCCAGGCTGTGACTGACCTTTTTCTGACTTGTATAGCCGGTTGGCAGAGAGGAGCTTAACTAAATAACCAAATACTTTTCTCAAGTTCTTAAACGGCTAAAGCTTCAAAAACAATCCGAATTTACGCCGATGGACAAGCAGGAGCCGACTCCCTTGGTGGAAACAGGAAGCAGACCCTTTGGAAATTACTTCTGGTTGAATGGAGAAGCGATTTGATCAGTTTAGCCAATAGCAGACAGCTATCTATTTTAAAGGTCAAACGATTTGAGATTTGAGATTTGAGATTTGAGAATTCCCAGGTTCTGCCTGGGAATCAGTTAAAACCAGTTAAAAACCAATTAAAGTTAATTAAAATCTGCGAGTTGGTCTACCCGCAGCCAAATATTCGGGGTAGGGACTTTGCCAAATTTGACGAAAGCATAGTCGCCGCGAACATCCATCACCTCGCCCTTCGTTTCAAATATATAGGACGAAAAGCGCGGGTCACTGGCTTTGGCTTCTAAACTATTTTCCAATTTTTCGCGTAGGGCGCGGACTATGCTACCTTTTTTGATTGCCATGACTTGCTCGGTTTTGTTTATAAAACTATACAAATTTTAATCTAGATTTGCCTTTACAGAACTTCTTTCTTCTGACTGATGACTGATGACTGATGACAGTTGACTTCTGGTTATTGCTGACAAACGGGGCAAAAATGAGTCGATCGCCCTGCTAATTTGAGCCGTTCGATCGGGATTGAGCAAGTGCGGCAAGGTTGGGCTTTGCGATTGTACACCCAAGCGACGCCGCCGTAGTTGCCGTTGACGCCTTGGACGTTGAGAAAATTGCTGAAAGTAGTGCCACCAGATGCGATCGCCTGAAGCAAGACTTGAATAATAGCCGAATGGATGCGGCCAATTTGGTCTGCCGTCAAATCCGCGCACCAAGTTGTCGGCAAAACCCCCGACAAAAACAAAGTTTCGTCAGCATAGATATTGCCCAAACCCGCCACCAGAGACTGGTCTAACAATGCTGTTTTAATTGGTCGCGCCCGTCGGTGGAGCTTTTGGGCTAAATATGCGACTGAAAAATCTGCTGAAAAAGGTTCTGGGCCCAATACTTTGAGGCCAGTGACAACGCTGGAAACCTCTGTTTCCGGGGGCACGTACCACATTTGCCCGAAGGTGCGCTGGTCTACAAAGCGCAATTCTTGGTTTCCCTGAAGGAACAGCCGGACTCGCGCGTGTTTTTGCAGGGGTTCGTCGCGATTCACCCACAGGAGTTGTCCTGTCATCCGCAGGTGAACGGCCAACCAGCCAATTTTTGAAGGCGGAAGGAAGAAGGGCTCAGGGTACAAAGAAGGAAAAGGGAAGAAGGAATCAGGAAGAGGGGAAGAGTTGGGAGTTTGATCCCGAAATTCTCCCCCTTTCCCTTTCTCCCTTTCTGCTTCTGTGGGTTGAGATAGTTCTGCCAGGAGGT
>DMYK01000572.1:1220-2766 GCA_003483675.1 Microcoleaceae cyanobacterium UBA11344 | reverse complement strand
GCGCACTGCGCACCTTACTAATTACTAATTGTAGGGTGCGCACTGCGCACCTTACCACAATCTCTCTGCGTCAAAAACAGTTTTTGAGCCTTAATCCTCTACTTATTACTTATCAGCTTTAACACCAGAAAATAAACCCAGCCAATCTCCAGGAGCACTGCCACTTTCTCCCTCTTTCACCTCAAAAGTAACATTGCAAGCTTGAGGCTGATCCAAAGCTTGCACGCACAATTCGGCAATATCTTCCCGACTGACTTTACCTTTAATATTGTCTCCTTGGTCGAACATTAAAGCTTTACCCCCAGGCTCTTCTGTCAAAGCGCAAGGTCTGACAATAGTATAAGGTATGCGACTCGATCGCACGCAATCTTCCCCTTTCAATTTCCAAGTCAAAATTCCCCCCAACATCTCATTCATTCTGACTGCGGGCGGTTCCTCTTCCAAATTAATTCCGGGGCGGCCAGGGCGAGTAACTCCGGCTGAACTCACCATCACAAATCGCGGCAAAGCTATTCCGTCACAAGCTGCGACAGACTCTAATTGCAGTTGAAAAATACCCGGTGTAAATTTTGGGTTTAGCGCGCCATCATATTCAAATTTGCTCAGCATTAATTGGAATGAATAAATGTGGCTAGTGTCTAATTTTGCACCAGAATTTACTGTTTTGGCGCGAAATACGGGAATTAATTTGTCTAAGGGAATGGTGACAGTAATCCAGATATTGTAAACGGTGTCAAAAGAATAGCAATAGCCAATTCCGTCCCATTTAGCTTCGCTGCGAATAATAAACTTGTAGCGTTGGCCATCGCCTTTAACGCGCAGTTGGATGCCGCTAAATCCTGTAAGATCGATCGGCGGGTCAAAGTTGCGAGTGCGAACCGAAGCAAAGCCGCCGGAATTGGCAGTAGAAACATTGCCCGTGAATAAGGCTGTATTGTCTGTCAATCGAATCGAACTTTCGCTGACGCCACCCATCACGATGTCGTCGAGTGCTCCCCAAGTTTCTTTTAAATCTTGGCTGGGTTTTGTGAAGTCGAAAATGGTTTTTTCGCCGGNNTGCGAACAGCTTTGACTAAATTATTGAGGCCTTTATATTCGACTATTTCGGGAACATCGACAACTTCTGGCATATAAAATTTGATGCCTTGATAGTATTTTTCGCGGGTTGGGGTGTCTCCTTCTACGGGTTGAACTTTGGTGCCGGTGCAGCAGATAACTGCTTCTACGCCGTTTGTTACTAGCGGTGTAAGTGTTTCTGGTAGAGTGATATCTGCCTCGACTAATTCGACATTTTGACCGAGAATTTCTTGAGCTCTTTTGGTATCTCTAACGAGCGCTCTTACTTTTATTCCCCGCTGTTGTAGTCGCTGCACTACTCGCTTACCAACACCGCCGGTGGCACCGGCTACCAGTACCAATTTGGGTTGTTCTTTTTTACTTTTGCGGCTGCCTCCGAAGAGTTGTTGCAGCCAGCTAATGCTGCCAATGCAGGGAATGACGCCGAAATAAGCTAGGGTTTTGACAAACCTGCCGGCATCCCATTGGG
>DMYK01000572.1:712-1204 GCA_003483675.1 Microcoleaceae cyanobacterium UBA11344 | reverse complement strand
AAATTCCTGTTGCTGTGGAGACAGTGGCGGCATAAATTCGATCACCCCTAGGGTGTGTTTTTTGCCCCGGAGATCCCCCCTAGCCCCCCTTAAGAAGGGGAGTAGGGGGTGGGACAAGAGTGTTCTTTCGTTTCTCTACCTGCAACCATTTAGAGAATAATTTTTGTATAAATACAAGAAAGCTTCTACTTCAGCGGCGGTTGGTTGGGCTGTAATTGCACCCGGTTTCATCGCTGTCATCGCACCTACTGCACTCGCATAAGTTACAACTTTTTTGGCTATTTCTCGATCGGCTAAACTCTGAATTCCTTCCTTGCACAACTGATGTACAAAACCAGCCACAAACCCGTCGCCAGCACCAGTTGTATCCTCAACATCTACAAGGAAAGCGGGGATTTTTCCTGCGTTTTCCGAGATACAATAGGAGCCACCTTTATCGCCCGCAGTTACCAAAACGCCTTCTGTGGAATCGAGGCGGTAGGTAATAGCTCC
>DMYK01000572.1:0-669 GCA_003483675.1 Microcoleaceae cyanobacterium UBA11344 | reverse complement strand
AGTTCTTTAATCTGCGGTTTTGCTGACTCTGGATTTTGCCAAAATGCGGGTCGCCAATTGATGTCAACTATAATTTTTAGGTTGTATATTTCTGCTAGTTGAATCGCTTTTTCTATCGCCGCTCGACTGTCTGGATAAGCTAATTCTAAAGTACCTAACACTAGAAATTCAGCATTCTCGAACAGCACCTCTGGTATTTGGGCCGCGAGGAGGTGAGTGTCGGCAAAATCCGCAGTATTCAATTCGCCAAAACCGGCAAAAGATCGATCGCCCGCTTCATTTCGCAATACATAAACTTGCCGCGTCGGTGCTGTCGGATGGCGCTGTACTCCTGTAGTGTCAACCCCTATTTTTTGCAATACCTGCACTAGGGAATTGCCCAATTCATCCCCACCTACAGCACCAATAAATCCCGCAGGAGTACCCAATTTAACTAGAGCACAGGCAACATTTGCAGGGGCGCCGCCCGGATAGGCCGTCCAAGACTCTACTTCTTCTAAGGAAAGTCCTGAGCGAGCCGCTAGACAGTCAAATAAAATTTCACCCAAACAGAGAACGCGAGGATAAGTCATATTGATTTTAGATTTGAGATTTTAGACAAGCAGCAGACTGGTCAATAATTATCTCTAAATGCGTCGCCTACTTGGAAAATTTACCAACTATTGTTTA
>DMYK01000369.1 GCA_003483675.1 Microcoleaceae cyanobacterium UBA11344 | reverse complement strand
TCGCCATAAATAGTCCTAGCAGCAACTGTCCCGATACAAACCGCTGGAGGTTTCGCTGTAAAGTTTCGGTTAAAACAAAGCGGATGTCTGGGGCAAAAATACTTGTCAAACCACCCCATACTCTTTGTCCATCTAGGAGCATATAAAATGAAATTACTAGAATTAGAATTAAATCCAAAAACCAGTTGACAGTACCGACAACTAAGCCTAAACTCGTACCCGCGATCGCCTGTACTTGTTCTTGCACTTTAGCAGATAGTTGCTGTTCCAAAATTTCCACGTTAAACGGCAAATTGCGATCGGCACTCCAAGTTTGGAATTCATCTAGCTGCTGTCGCCCAGACTCCAGCAATTCCGGGAACCTCACCCCCAACTGTCTGGCTTGGCTGAACACTGGCGGCACAATAGTTAGACCAATTACTACTAATAGCAAACCCGCAGTCAAATAAACCAGCCCCGCAGCTATTCCCCTTGGCAAAAATACTTGCAGTCTTACTACTGCGTAGTTCAATAAAAACGCAATCAGTCCCGCTGTTACTAAAATGCTGACCAGTTCTCCAACATAATTGACAGCAGCCAAGGTAAACCACCCCGTCACTAGGACTAGCAGCCAAGTAATTAGAAACTGTTGGACGGGAGAAAAGAGACTATTCATGTTGATTGTGGTCTAAACTGGTACAATTTTCTCAGCAGATTTTTCTGGTTCTATGACACACATTAGAGCATAGATTAGCGATCGCCCACTTGTTGCACAGGCAGGTACAATTAAATGTCGATCGAAATTTCGCCGCAGTCACCCAAAAGGAGGACGCGCCACTGCTGACACCCTCCGTTAAAATGATATAGATCTTAAGACCGCAATCTTTCTTTACAATATAAAAAACCAAAGGCTCAAACCGGCGGGAGGAACTACTGTGACAAATCAAGTTATCTCAGAAGCGGAAGAAATGCAACCTCTTCACCACATACACAACGGGCGCGACAGCAACGAAGCCGTGAACCTGTTTGAAGGTGGCGTCAAAGACAAGTCACGCCGGGAATTAGTCTCAGACGAAGATGAACGAGAAATTCCTCTACAAGTTCCAGAGGATGGGGAAGCATCAGTAGTTTGGGAAGCAGAAGAGCCTGAATCTGCGCCCAGCAAAGGCATCAGGTGGCGGTCAGTGTTGGCGGGCATAGGAATAGGTATTGCAGCAACGCTGGCGACAGAACACTTGATGCTACGCCAAAGTGCGCCTCCCGCAGCTCAAGCAAAACCTGCCTCTCCAGCACCGACTGCTCAGACTGTGACAGTGGCGGCTGTGGAATCGGCTGCGGTGGCTCAAACTCTGGAAGCAACCGGTACTGTGGCGGCTTACGATTTGCTGCCGGTGCTGCCACAAGCTAATGGGTTGCAAATTAAGCAGGTTTTGGTGGCGGAAGGAGATGCGGTGGAAAAAGGTCAGGTTATGGCGGTTTTGGATGATTCGGTGTTGCGATCGCAAATTGCCGAAGCTGTTGCTAAAGTACAATCGGCCGATTCTACGGTAGAACAAGCCGAAGCTCAGGTGCTGCAAGCCCAGTCTACCCAAAAGGAAGCCGAAGCCGGCGTTACTCAAGCCCAAGCCGGTGTTGAAACAACTGTCGCTGAGTTAGTACAAATTAAAACAGGTGTCGGTCAAGCTAAAGCTGGTATCGAGCAAGCTAAAGCTGGTGTCAATCAAGCTCAAGCTAGCATTGCTTCGGCTCGCGCTAAATTAGATCAAGCTCAAAGAGAAGTAAATCGCACCCAAGATTTGGCCTCTCAGGGAGTAATTAGTCAGCAAGATTTAGAAAGGCGCAAGACGGAACAGCAGACTGCTGTTCAAGATTTGAACAAAGCTAAAGCTGATTTGAGTAGAGCTTTGGAAGAACAGAATAAAGAAGTGGAAGAAGTGCGATCGGCTCTTGCTAAAGTAGTTAATGCCGAAGCTAATATCAATAAGGCTAAAGCTGCTGTCAGCGTTGCTCAAGCTAAAGTTAATACGACCGCCACAACTATCAGCAGTGCTAGGGCTAATGTCGGAAATAACGCAGCAAGTGTCCGCAGCAATGAAGCGCGAGTCAAACAGTTACAAACTCAACTAGAACAAACTGTTGTTCGAGCACCGGATACCGGCATTGTTGCTGAAAGAATTGGTCGTGTTGGTGATGTTTCTTCGGGGAGTCAAAAACTCTTTTCGATTATTCGGGGAAATAAGCTAGAATTGCAATTGAAAGTGCCGGAAACTCAACTAGGGCTGGTGCGGCTGGGAACAGCAGTCCGCATTACTTCTGAATCTGACAAGCGGATTAAATTAGCGGGAACTGTGCGAGATATTTCGCCGCTGGTTGACCCTCAAAATCGCCAAGCAACGGTGAAAATTGATTTGCCTCAAAATGAGTTTTTGCGATCGGGAATGTTTTTGCACGCATCTATTTCGACGGCAACTGCTCAAGGTTTGAAAGTCCCTGCTAAGGCTATTTTACCGCAATCTGACGGTGGTGCTGTGGTTTATAAACTTGTTGGTGAGGATAAGGTGCTGGCTCAATCTGTGGAAGTTGGGGAAATTTCTGGGGGGGCTGTTGGTGATTTGACGAATGCTAAGGTGGAGATTAAAAAGGGTTTGAAGGTTGGCGATCGGGTAGTGATTGCTGGGGCTGGTTATCTGAAGGATGGCGATCGGGTTAAGGTTGTTAAATAGTTATTTGTGATTGGTTGTTTTGAGATTTTTGCCTTTTTTTAACCGCAGATAAAGGCAGATAAACGCCGATGCACGCAGATAACTAATTCCCAATTACCACTTCCTAATTATGTCTTTCAATATCTCGGCTTGGTCGATTAAACAGCCTGTTCCTACTATTGTTTTATTCTTGATATTGACAATAGGTGGCTTAATATCTTTTCCGGTTTTGGGGATTGATGATTCGCCTAATATTGATGTTCCTTCTGTTTCGATTTCTGTTAGCCAACCGGGGGCAGATCCATCTGAACTTGAATCTCAAGTTACTAAAAAAGTTGAAGATGCTGTTGCTGGTTTGGGTAATATCGACCACATTATCTCGACTGTTAATGATGGTTCTTCTAATACGACTGTTAACTTTTTATTGGGGACAAATAGCGATCGCGCTACGAATGATGTCCGCAATGCGATCGCCCAAATCCGCCAAGGCTTACCGCAAGATATCAACGATCCAGTCGTCAAGCGGGTTGAGTTTGCGGGCAGTTCGATTATGTCCTATGCTGTGGTTTCCGATCGCCAATCTGTAGAACAGTTAAGTGAGTTGATCGACCAAAATATCAGCCGTAGTCTCCTCTCTGTCAAAGGTGTTGCTCAAGTGCAGCGCATCGGAGGTAGAGACAAGGATATTCGTGTTGATTTGAACCCTGAACAACTGAAAAGTCTTGGCATTACAGCTACCCAAGTTAATGACCAAATTCGCAATTTTAATATCAATTTACCGGGCGGGAGAACCGAAATTGGTAATTCTGAGCAAACAGTTCGTACCCTCGGTAGTGCGAAAACTCTCGATGAATTGAAAACCTATCAAATTACTTTGCCCAAAGGTGGTTTTGTTCCTCTTTCTAGTTTGGGAGAAGTGACTGAGGGCTATGCAGAGGCGCGTCAGGCGGCGCGACTTAATGGCAAACCTGTAGTTGCTTTTTCTATCCTTCGCAGTACCGGCAGCACTCTCGTTACTGTCGAAGAAGCGGTGCGGAAAACTGTGGAAAAAATGGAAAAGACTTTGCCAACTGATGTCAAGTTGGAACTTATTTATACTTTAGCAGATCACATCCGGGCTTCCTATGAAGCTTCTGTGGATGCTTTATTTTTGGGGGCGGCTTTAGCGGTAATTACTATTTTAATCTTTTTGCGGGATTGGCGGGCAACTCTGATTGCTTCTGTGGCTTTACCGCTGTCGGCAATTCCTACTTTTGCTGTACTCCGACTTTTGGGCTATACCCTCAACAGCATGACTTTGTTGGCGCTGGCGCTGGTGGTGGGTGTATTGGTAGATGATGCGATCGTCGAAATTGAAAATATCGAACGCCATGTCGGGATGGGGAAAACTCCCTATCAAGCTTCTTTGGATGCTTCTGCTGAAATTGGTTTGGCTGTTGTTGCTACTACTATGACGATTGTCGCGGTATTTGCACCGGTGGCTTTTATGCCGGGAATTCCGGGTCAGTTTTTTCGACCTTTTGGGGTGACGGTTTCGGCGTCGGTTTTGTTTTCGTTGTTGGTAGCCCGCACTGTGACTCCGATGATGGCTGCTTATTTGTTTAAGGATAAAGGACACCATCAGAAACAGTTAAAAAAAGACCAATTATCCTATCAGTATCGACGGCTTTTAATGTGGTCGCTTAAACATCGGGCGATCGTCCTAATTATGGCTGTGGCTTTATTATTCGGCAGTTTTAAGTTAATACCTTATATTCCGACTGGGTTTATCGATCGCGATGATACTGGACTTTCTACTGTCTCTATTGAACTTCCTCCCGGTTCTACTCTCCAGCAGACGGATTTAGCTGTACAACAAGCAACTCAAATATTGCTTACCCATCCAGCAGTCGAAAGCGTTTTGGAGACAGAAGGTTCTCCGACAGTTTCTGGTGGTGCCGGTGGGGGTACTGCCCGTGCTAGTGGTGTGAATACAGGGACTCTTTATGTGAAACTCAAACCCGCGAACAAACGGATTAAGCAACAGCAGTTTGAAGAGGAAATGCGCCCCAAACTCACGGATGTTCCCGGTGTGCGGCTCAGTTTTTCTCAAGGGCGAGTGGGGGGTAGAAAGCAAATGTCGATCGTCTTAAAAAGCGAAAATGCTACTGCTTTAACTAAAACAGCTCTTGCTCTTACTCAACAAATGAGTCAGGTGCCGGGATTGATTGAGGTGCAATCTAGCGCGAGTTTGGTGAAGCCAGAAATCCTGGTTAAACCTGATCCGCATCGGGCGGCGGATCAGGGTGTATCTGTACAACAAATTGCTCGCACTGCAACTCTGGCAACTATCGGAGATATTGAATCGAATCTTGCTAAGTTCGATTTGCCAGATAGACAAATTCCGATTCATGTGATGTTGGCACCGCAGTTTCGCAGCGATATCGAAACAATTAAGAATCTACAAGTACCTGGTAAAAATAATACTTTGGTGCCTTTGAGGGCGGTGGCTGATATTGCTTTGGGTAGCGGGCCTTCTCAGATCGATCGCTATGACAGAGCTCGCCAAGTTTCTGTGGAGGGTAATTTGTTGCGCGGTACTACTTTGGGAGAAGCTTCCGCTGCGGTGAAACAACTACCTGCGATGAATCCTCTGCCCCCTGGCGTCGAGCAGGAATCGTCGGGAGATGCGAAGGTGATGATGGATGTGTTCAGCGGTTTTGCGGGGGCTTTGGGAACGGCGGTTTTGTTGATTTATGCTGTGTTGGTGCTGCTGTTTGCGAATTTCCTGCACCCGGTGACAATTATGGCTGCGCTGCCTTTGTCAGTTGGGGGCGCGCTGCTGGGATTGCTGGTGGGGCAGAAGTCTTTGGGGCTATACGCTTTGATTGGGATCGTGTTGCTGATGGGAATTGTGACGAAAAATTCGATTTTGTTGGTGGATTACGCGATTCTGAATCAGCAGGAAGGTAAGCCGATGTATGAGGCGACGCTGGATTCGGGGGTGGCGCGCTTGCGGCCGATTTTGATGACGACGATCGCCATGATCGCTGGAATGGTCCCCATCGCCCTGGGAATTGGCGCCGGTTCTCAGGTGCGGAGCCCGATGGCGATGGCGGTTATTGGTGGTTTGATGACTTCTACGCTGTTGACTTTGCTGGTGATTCCGGTGATTTTTACTTATATGGATGGTTTCCAAATCTGGATTTTTCATCTGGTGCGGGGTGGCGGTAGTCAGAAGGGGGAAGGGAAAAAAGTGCGATCGAAGTCTGTTTCTACTAAGTAAGTCAACCTAATTATCTGCTAGATCTCCCCGACAACTTCTGCCAAGTCGGGGATTTCTCTTAAATATAAAGCTTTGTTACAATATAAAATTATGTAGCTTTAGATACAGAATTGTCTGTTATATTGAATAGTAGGAACAGAAACACAGCTCAACCTTAGTCAAGGAATACGGAGGAACCGGATATGTGTACCGAAAACCAAGCTCGCTCTCTGATGATGCGCCACCACCAACTCGTCAAGAACCGGCAGCAATCTATGCTCAACCGCAGCGCCGCCGAAGTTGGTATGGATGATGCTAACTACTGGGGTCATATTCAAGGCAAGCCGCAGCCCAGCTTTCAAGCAAGTTACGATCGCAGCAATGCCGCCATGAGCTAAGGGCAGCTCAATTTCCCCAATTGCCCGCAAACTTAATACCTACATTTGGAGAAACAAGTTATGTCTACTCAAGAGCAAGCCCGCAGCCTGATGATGCGCCACCACAACCGAGTTCTGAATCGCCAGCAATCTCTACTAAGCCGCGTAGCTGCTGAAGTTGGTTTAGATCTGAGTGCACAGGCACTAGGCGATCGCAAATAACTCGTTTTTTCAATGGCGAGACAGTTGAATCAAGTTTGTTTTAGCCCGCTAGAAATTAATAATGGCAGTTACAAAATTGTCGCGACTTCTTCTTGAGTTCGATCTCTCAAGAAAAAGTCGCGATTAATTTTATTGAGTTGCTTAAATACAATATTTACAATCTAAAATCTCAAATCTCAAATCTAAAATGATATAATCCCCCTTTCAGCAGAATAGAAGGCTTTTAGGGAGGTCATCATGTCCGACTGGCAAGTAATTAGCGGTGGAGTTACAGCACCGAAAGGATATCGAGCATCAGGAATTACAGCGGGTTTAAAGCCTTCAGGCTTGCCGGATTTAACTTTGATTTTGTCAGAAGTAGACGCGATCGCAGCGGGAGTCTTCACTACATCCACTGTCCGGGCAGCTTGTGTGGACTACTGCCGCACTCGACTGCAAACCAAACCAAGTGCTAAAGCCATTTTGTGCAACGCCGGACAAGCTAATGCCGCCACCGGCGCTCAAGGTTTGGCTGACGCCCTCGAATGCGCCAAATTGTTGGGTGAAGCTTTGAATATTCCTCCAGAATCTATTCTTTTAGCCTCCACTGGGGTAATCGGGCAGCGGATTAAGATGGAACCACTGAGGGCGGCAATTCCTTTATTAGTTGCTGCGGCTTCAGAAACTGGTTCCGATGCGGCGGCTAAGGCTATTTGTACCACAGATTTAGTGCCGAAAACGATCGCCCTCGAAACCATGTTTGGCGATCGACTCGTGCGTATCGGCGGCATTTGCAAAGGTTCGGGAATGATACACCCAAATATGGCAACAATGCTAGCATTTGTAACTTGTGATGCAGCAGTATC
>DMYK01000376.1 GCA_003483675.1 Microcoleaceae cyanobacterium UBA11344 | reverse complement strand
CCCCAAAAACTTCTGCAAACTCAGCCACAACGATCGCCCTAACGCGATCGACCTCAATCCCCGGAATAAACTGCTCCAAACTGCCAACAGGCTTATCTGGAATCCCACAAGGCACAATTTGCTTAAAACCTTCGAGATTCGGACAAACATTTAAGGCAAAACCGTGCATAGTAATCCAGCGGCTGACCTTAATCCCGATCGCACCTACTTTCCGCCCATCCACCCAAACACCAGTCATACCCGGAACCCGCGCCCCCTTCAGCCCCAAAACATCCAACACCCTCAGCAGAACTTCCTCCAACTGTCGCAAATACCAATGTAAATCTTGCTGATGACGGCGCAAATTTAAAATCGGATAGCCCACCAATTGACCCGGACAATGGTATGTCACCTCACCACCCCGTTCAACTCGGTGCAATTGGGGCCCAGTTTCGCCCTGGTCAAATTTCAAAAATTCCAACTTGGCTCCCTGTCCCAAGGTGTAAACCGGCGGATGTTCCAGCAAAATCAGGACATCGGGCAAATCTGGATTGTCGCGACGCTCTAGCACTAGCTTTTGCTGAGCTTCCCAAGCTTTTGAGTAGGGAACAAGTCCCCAGTCAAGGAGCCAGCAGGGCTGAGGGATCAGAGGTTTAGGGAGGATAGTGCAAATCATGGAAAAAATCAAGAGTGTTTTTACGGAATATTGACGCAGTTCAAATTAAGATTTGTCAACAGTTCAAAAAGATTTTGAAAATAAGTGTTTTGTAGAATACAAGGTGCTATTGTATAAACTATACCCAAGTTACAGAAGGGAGGGAGCTCTATGAAGCTTGTTATCCAGGGTAAAAATATAGAAATCACCGATGCGATTCGCGATTACGTCAATCAAAAGGTGGAAAAGGCGGTTAGCCATTTTCAAAATTTGACTACGGAAGTGGACATACATCTATCGGTGGCTCGTAACCCCAGGATCAATCCTAAGCAGACTGCTGAGGTGACAATTTATGCTAACGGCAGCGTAATTCGGGCTGAAGAAAGCACGGAAAGCCTTTATGCCAGTATAGATTTGGTTGCCGACAAGATTGCTCGTCAACTGCGGAAATTTAAGGAAAAACGTCAGGACAACAAAACCAATAGCAACGCCAAAATCGTAGCTGTGGTGGAAGAGCATCCTGTGGCGGCGGATTTGATTGGCGATCGAACTCCCGAACTTCCAGCCGAGGTGGTGCGGACAAAATATTTTGCCATGCCTCCGATGACTGTCCAAGAAGCTTTAGAACAATTGCAGATTATCGACCACGATTTTTATATGTTCCGCAATGCGGAAACTAACGAAATCAACGTGCTTTACGAACGCAAGAGTCACGGTGGCTATGGAGTGATCCAACCCCGCAACGCCAATGGCAACAGCAACGGTAAGAACGGCAAAACTGCCCAAAGCGCTTCACCGGAAAAATCAAGTGTTGCGAAAACTTAGATAATTGCTATTAGCAAAGAGAGGACTAAAGTTATGACTACAAACCATAGGTTCGTAGTGAAGACAGAAATCCTCTCTTTGCCTTACTCTACCTCTTCTCTTCCTCTGTGTTCTCTGCGCTCTCTGCGGTTAAATCATTCCGATCTAATCATAAACGATATGACTTTTGAAACCTGAAACAGCCCATCTAACTTTTAATAGTTTCCAAAGTTGTGAGCGCTTCTGCAACGTGAGCCTTAAAGTCCAACATCGAGTCAAAAATATGCTTGACAACACCTTGTTTGTCAATCACATAAGTTACTCTACCAGGCATAATCCACAGTGTAGCTGGAACACCATATAATTGACGAACTTTATTGCCAGTATCGCTCAACAAAGTAAAAGGTAACTGATATTTTGAGGCAAATTTCTCGTGAGACTGCTGGGAATCATCGCTAATCCCAATTACTTCTGCACCGGCATCTTTGAAAACTTCGTAACTATCTCGAAAAGCGCAAGCTTGTGTTGTGCATCCGGGGGTGTCGTCTTTGGGATAGAAGTAGACGATGACATTTTTTTGTCCCTTAAAATCTTTGAGGCTGACTGATGAGCCAGTTTGAGATGATAAGGTGAAATCCGGTGCGATATCTCCTACTTTGACTGTCATATTTGTTTAAGTGAGTTTTGTTGCTTTTTGGTTATTATACAGTAGTTGGCGGAAGAGGATTTTTAACCGCAGATGCACGCAAATTAACGCAGATGAGTTAATTTGCATCTTTTGATAAAATTAGATTGAGCACGTTTAATTCGTTGGAGCTCAAAAGGTACTTATCTGTGAACATCTTGGCTCGACTTTGTTCTAAACTGTAGCTTCTAAATATAATGAATGGGAAGTCTTGATACTTGTGTCCGATCGGCATTACACTATCTACAGGATACATTTCTCGCATATAAGCCGACAAAATATCCCGAAACCGCCTGTCTTCCGGTTCTTCCAGCCCGCTGTCAGCAAAATACTCCTGTATTTCCTCCCCGCTGACGAAAGCAAATAGCGGTATGGCATAATAGCGATCGAACTGTTGGCTATATTCTTCAAAATACTGAGTTTTCTCGACATCGCTGTTGAGAAATTGCAATAACTCGATCGCGCCTCCCCTAATAGCCGATATTACATTTTCCGGGGACGACTTGCTATCCCTGATTAGACGCATTTTTTGCAGCAACTTCTTCTCTAGACATTCCTTAATTTCCCGATGTAGTCGCATCTGGTATGTTTCCAGCAAACTTTGATTAGCCAGAGGTACTACCAACAAACTACCACAAACATGACCAATCTCTAAATTATCATAACTCAGCAAACCTGCAAGAGGATTGCACTTTTCCAAAAACTTACGATTGAAATCATCTCGCATTTGCAGGTAAGAATCGCCCGTTTGACGGGACTTGTCAGAATTTGTCAAAACAAACTCCCCACGCCCCAAAAGCTCTTCTAGACTCGTATAAACCTCCTTGAGCAAACTATTTCCTCTGATGCTTTCGCTCTTTAGCGTTTTAATTAGAGAAGCCATCTTGTTACTAAAAGTATCTCCCACTGCGGAAACCGACTTACCGCC
>DMYK01000387.1:5187-6584 GCA_003483675.1 Microcoleaceae cyanobacterium UBA11344 | reverse complement strand
CCAATCCCGATCAAACTGCCCCGTTCAATGTAAGCTGAGTGAATCACAGCTCGGTGTCCCACAGTCACAAAATCTTCCAAAATAGTTGGTTTACCCGGATCGCCGTGTAAAATTGCTCCATCTTGGATATTAGTACAAGAGCCGATCGCAATTCGCTCCACATCCCCTCGCACCACCGCCCCGTACCAAATACTCGCCCCCGCACCCACTTCTACCCTACCAATGACAACAGCGCCTGGGGCGACAAAAGCGGCCGCTGAGAGGTCGGGCGCGGGCCAATAGGAAGTAACTTTAGTAAGATGTTCGTTGAAAATGCTCATTTGTCGATCGGTTTTGTTGCTGAAAAGTCTTGTGGGGTGGGCATCCTGCCCGCCCGCCCGCTTAAATTTAGATCCAGGAATGTTGAGTTTTAGCAGATTAAGTGGTTGTCAATAGAAGATATAATAAAAGCATTTGGCACTTTTGCAGAGAAAATATTTTGGGACGCACTACATGATCGAAGTAGCCTTGCAATACCCGATGTTTGGCCCGGAAATTCAGTGTCCCCACTGTCGCCAAACGATTCCGGCTCTAACCCTCACGGATGCCTACTTGTGTCCACGTCACGGGGCATTTGAGGCAGAGCCAAAAACAGGGGATTTAGTTCACCTTCAGTCTGGGCGACACTGGCATCGCTGGGAGGATGAATGGTATCGCCAGCACACTCACCCCGACGGCATTCGGTTTGAAATTCACGAAGCGCTCGATCGACTCCACACTCAAGGCTACCGAGCAACTCGGATCATCATTGCCCAACGCTATCGGGAATTAATCAGCGTTTATTTAGAGCGCAGCACATCTTGGCGGGGTGAATCGGAATCGCCGATGCCAAAGCTTTACGGTTTACCAGTCGATTTTAGCCCCGAATCCCAAGAGGAAGCTTGCTGGGAAGTAATTAATTTTGATTTGGAAAAAGAGCCGGGAGTTCCGATTCGATATCCATATTTTCGGTTGTTTGAATAGTTATTAGTCATTAGTCCGTAGTCATTAGTTGTGCGGAGGCGGGTTTATGAGATTCAGGACTTACGCACTCCGACAAAGAAACCGGGTTTTTTACCGAATCTGTCGGTCCCAGTGAAGTATTCTGATAAAAACCCAGTTTCTGACCACCCGTGCGTAAGTCCTAATCTAAAATCTCAAATCTAAAATCGAATGCACCACGCCTCAATTCGGACTGCTAACATTCACCGGGCGATCGCCTTTTACGAACAGTTAGGATTTACTGTGAGCGATCGCTTTACCACCGGTTACACCCTAGCCTGTTGGATGGAAGGCCTCAACGGACGCATCGAACTAATCCAAATCCCGGAACCAAAACCCGCACCGGATGCCTTCGGCGATGAGCATTACGTTGGATA
>DMYK01000387.1:4971-5110 GCA_003483675.1 Microcoleaceae cyanobacterium UBA11344 | reverse complement strand
TAAAGAGCAACCAAACCAGTTTCAATCTTTGAAAGTTTTATTAGAACCGACTCAACAGGCGATCGGCGATCGTGTTTACGAAGTAGCATTTATTGCCGATACTGATGGTTTGCCTTTAGAGTTGATCCGGCGGATGAAT
>DMYK01000387.1:1033-4949 GCA_003483675.1 Microcoleaceae cyanobacterium UBA11344 | reverse complement strand
ATCTGCGTTCATCCGCTGATATCTGCGGTGAAAAAATCCCAATCTTAATTTGCTTTAATCAAGATATCAATAACCAATAAAAACAAAACCCGCCGACGCGGGTTTGATCTTAAAGCTAATTGTGAATGACTGCCAATTCCAACTATTTATTAGCAGCAGGAAGCTCATTAGCAGCAACGGGACGAGCCGAGTCAGCGGTAGTTTTCAAAAGTGCGATCGCCCGCGCGTAACAAGGATCATCCTTAGTAGCAACCAAAGTCGGTTTGTTGGCTAATTTCAGCTTTTGTGCGTCGCTGATTTCCACTTTGACATCGGGAGTAACGCCCTTGTGGCTGATATCCGTACCGTTGGGAGTATAGTAGTGAGCGATCGTCACTGCTAACCCCGAACCGTCAGACAAAGAATGCACCGACTGCACTAAAGCTTTGCCAAAAGTTTGACCGCCCATCACAGTAGCGCGCTTGTTGTCCTTGAGAGCACCAGCCAAAATCTCGCTGGCGCTGGCGGAATTGTCGTCTACAAGCACCACCAAAGGCTTGTCAGTGAGCGCAGTGCGATTTGCCCGCATTTCCTGAGAATCGCCCGCGCGATCGACTGTACGGACGATCGCCCCCGTATCCATCCACATTCGGGCGATATCAATGCTGACTCGTAGCAGCCCGCCTGGATTGCCGCGCAAATCCAACACGAAAGCATCGGCTTTCTGAGCCGAGAGCTTTTTAATCGCCACCTGCATTTGTTCGCCTGCGTGGGAGCTAAACTCTTGCAAACGGATGTAACCGACTTGCTTACCAGCTTCATTCTTGAGGCTATAGCGAACTGCTGCTACCTCAATTCTTGCCCTAGTCAGGGTGATGTCAAACTCACTTTTGCCCTGACGAGCAATCCGCAGCGTCACTTTCGTACCTTCAGCGCCCCGAATTATTTGAGCAGCATCGGAGACAGTCATACCTTCAGTCTTTTTGCCATCTATCACCAAAATGCGATCGCCCGCTTGAATCCCAGCCTTCAGAGCCGGGGAATTTTCCATCGGCTCAACCACCGTAATCGCCTTAGTTTTCTCGTCCGCTTCCAGCCTCATCCCTACCCCTGTCAGTTCTCCAGAGGTTTGATTTGTCAGCGCTTCGTACTGCTTCGGGTCCATGAAGCGGGTGTAGGGGTCGTTTAATTTCTCCAAGGCCTTGCGGAGAGCGACATAGGCTGCTTCGCGAGAGGTATAATTTTTGCTCAGCAAGTCTTGGCGGGCCACTTGCCAGTCAGTCTTGTTAAAGCTGCCATCAACATACTCTCGGTTGACAATTTGCCAAGCTTCGTCTAAAACAGCTTTGGGGCTATCTTGAAGCTCAGCGCGGACTGATTGACTCAGGCCAGGTACAAGCAAAGATATAGAAGCAGTTGTGGCGATCGCCCCACTGAACAGGGCTGCCTGTAACTTAGAAAAGCGTCTGCGGGCTACATTCATAGAAATTGGCTCAATTCTCTTTGAGATTTTTGATTTGAGATTTTAGACTGCTAGAAAACCACTACTTAAACTATGTGATGGAGGCTACAGTTCACAAAAAACCGGGCAATGCTTGACATTACCGGACTTTTTGTGGCTTTTTTCGTACAGGAGCAACCCGTACAGGTGAAACTGCAAACACCTCTAAACGGTTGCTGCACCCCTCAAAGGGTGAGTTTCCGCTTACTTTTCTAATCATATTTAATGCTGCATTAACATCAGCATTAATCAGCGTTCCATGAAAAGAGCGAAACAACCCGCGAAAAACTCTCTTACCCTGGTAAGACTCTTGCTTACCGACAGGCTCTAAGTCCAAAAAACTGCACTTACTTGTATAAGATTCTTCTGTAACTGTTACCTTGATCCCCAGTAGCTCAGCTTTGTAGGTGATCATTTCTATAAGCTTCGCGTGAGGAATTGCTACAAAGGTCTGATGCGTTTTTTTCCCTAACTCTAAATTTTGTTTCCACCCCACATTTAGGCCAATAACTAACTGCCCGATTTGAGCATCCACCAACTGCTTGACAATCAAACTGCTGGTTTGATGAAGGTAATTTTCTACTCGCTTGTTTCGCTTCAAGGTGATTTGCTGGATTTGGCGCGTGGTATATTTTCCTGTTGCTAGTTGAGACCGTAAAAATGCGAGGCGCTTATTGAAACCTTGATTGATTGATTTGAGATGCTTTCCGTCATAGAGAGTTGGAGTAAATGTTGGCTTATTGGATACCAAAGCTACGAGGTTATCAATCCCTAAATCTATACCTGCTATGAGTTTGGGGTTTAAATCCACAAGGCTTACAGGCTTTTCATAAACCACCTCAACTATGTAGGTTGCGGTTTTGGGAACTATCCTTACCTCTATGACATCTTTGGCTTTTGTAGCAATTATCATCTCAGTTTGAGATAAATGAAGTTGCCCGTTATTTTTCTTTTTACCCCTTTGTCCGAGCGATTGGTTATCATAAATTAACAAATTACGTCCGCAGGTTTTATGTTTGTATTTTGGGATTTTTGGGCGGGATAAAAATAGATGGCTATCCTGGTGATAAGCCTTGATTGAATTTTGCCAAGCTGACCAATCGTGAATCACTTGTTTGAGCACTTGATTGCTAACTTTGGCTGGTA
Source organism: Microcoleaceae cyanobacterium UBA11344 (assembly GCA_003483675.1). Lineage (GTDB taxonomy): Bacteria > Cyanobacteriota > Cyanobacteriia > Cyanobacteriales > Microcoleaceae > Microcoleus. The sequence goes on along the minus strand of DMYK01000387.1, from coordinate 2,323 downwards.
AGGATTTATAGTCATTTGTGGATTTTACGCTCGCATATAACTGTTTGAGATTTAAAGCAGAGTCCACGCTCGACCCCGACTTAAAGAAGTGTTGCCTCATCCAATAGTTAGAATGATTGTAGAGATTTTTTGACAGGAAGGATAAGTTATCGAACTGTTGAAAAAACTGATGCTGTCTGTCTATGTAATGTCTTTCAACAACAATCATATTTTCTTGGGGTAGAAAAGTGTTTTGGGCTTGTGCCCGGTAATGTACGGTAAAATCCAGGGATTATGTTATCTAGTGTAACACCATCCTTTTGTATAGTTTAACGGCTTTTCTAGTCGATCGCCAATCACCACTCTATTTTATTGAATTTTACGCTGACCGAGTAATCCTATAAACTTAATTAAAATCGTAGATTTAAAAGTGCCGTGGAAGCTAAAGTCGAACAATTTTCGCAAAAGTGGTTGAGTCTGCTCGTCAGTGGAGTTATTGCCGCAGCAGCCTTAGCAGGGGTCGTTACCATACAGTCCAATAGACAATTGGGCGGAATTCCTGGGATGGAAACTGAGGGGTCAAAGCCCGCACCTGCAATCTCTGCCGCCAGTTTCAAACAATCCGAACAAAAAGAAGGGCTGCGATTAAAAATGCTCAAAACTCTCCCTACTTTTGGATTTGACAATTTAGTTGCAGATTGGACATTTCTCAAATTTTTGCAATATTTTGGCGACGACGAAGCGCGAGACATCACAGGTTACGGTTTGAGTCCTGATTATTTTGACATCATCACGCGACGGGACCCGCGGCGAGTGGAAATTTATCCGTTTCTGTCAGTTGCTATTTCTTTTTACCAAGCAAAACCCGAAATTGCCGTGCAGTTAATGGAACGCGGTACTAGCGCCCTTTCGCCACAAATTGACCCGCAAGCGTGGACAGTGTGGCGAAATAAAGGCCTGGACGAATTGTTGCTGCTGGGGGACATACCTGAGTCAATTCGATCGCACGAAATGGCTGCTGACTGGGTAGAAAAAACCCCGGAAGGGAAGCAATTAGCGCCGATTTTTCGCAATACTGCGGAGTTTTTGCGTCGCGATCCCGATAGCGTCCAGGTGCGGTTTATGTCTTGGAGCTCGGTTTATACTCAAACAAAGGACAAATTTGTGCGTTCAAGGGCGAGAGAAGCTCTTGTCAAATTGGGAGCTCAGGTGCGAAAGGATAAAGATGGAAAGGAGAGTTTTATGTTGCCGGCCCAAAAGTAGTTGATTGTTGAGTGTATATTGTCATGCTAAGTCCTGCGAAGCATCTCT
>DMYK01000387.1:0-873 GCA_003483675.1 Microcoleaceae cyanobacterium UBA11344 | reverse complement strand
CCTGCGAAGCATCTCTGACAGGACTTACGCATTGTAACTGTGTGGCAAAGGTTTGAGATTCTTCGGTTCCCTCAGAATGACATAATTCAGAATGACATAATTCAGAATGACATAATTCAGAATGACATAATTAGGTTATTAGTGCGTCCAGGACTGTCTGAGATGCTTAGCTACGCTTGACACATGACAGACACCATAGCTGCGTAAGTCCTAGAAAATCTCAAATCTCAAATCGGTTTGAGTTAGTTCCCGCCAATCACCAGGTTTGAGGCCTTCGAGAAGCAAATGTCCGATCGCACATCTGACTAGGCGCAACGTCGGAAACCCTACTGCTGCGGTCATTCTACGGACTTGGCGATTACGGCCTTCAGTCAGCGTCATTTCCAGCCAGGCTGTCGGTATGCTTTTGCGAAATCGAATCGGCGGTTCCCGTGGCGGTAAAGGCGGTTCTTCTAACAATAATTGCACTTTTGCCGATCGAGTCCGATAATCTTGAATAGTGACACCAGTCTGCAAAGCTGCGATCGCACCTGCATCAGGAATCCCTTCAACTTGCACCCAATAAGTACGGGGATGAGCGAATTTCGGGTCACTGAGTCGGTGCTGCATTAGTCCATCATCAGTTAACAGCAAAAGGCCTTCACTATCGCGATCGAGCCTACCCACCGCATAAACGTCAGGAATCAGAATATAATCTTTAAGAGTTCTGCGTTGAGTTTCCCCTGAATTACGATCAGTGAATTGAGTCAAAACATCGTAAGGCTTGTAAAATAGAATGTAACGATAAGGCATGAGCAATTAACGATTAAAAATGTACCAACAGTGCGAACAGAAACGATATAACTCCCCAAACAAACAACGTTCTGCCTCTCC
>DMYK01000485.1:2252-3320 GCA_003483675.1 Microcoleaceae cyanobacterium UBA11344 | reverse complement strand
GCGGTCAAAAATAGCACGGGGAGTTGGCTCCAGCGCAAGTCGTTGCGTACTGCCAAACACAGTTCGATACCGCTATAACTGGGCATCTCCACATCTAAAATTAGCAAATCGGGGCTTGTGGCTTCGAGGACCTCCCAGAAATTTTGAGGCTCATCCAATGTTGTTATTTGAAATCCCCAAGGTTGCAGAATCATTTTCAGTGCCGCCAATAGGTGCACGTCGTCATCTACTACCATAACTTTAGCTTCTACTGAACCCGTCTGGTCGAGGAGAAGAGCGACTGCTTTAAGTAGATCGACTGGGGGGATGGATTTTGATAAAAAGCCAGAAGTTCCCAAACGGGCAACTTCTACGCGATCGCTCAATTGGTTGTGTTCACTAATCACCATCACCAGAATTTCAGGTTTTTGGCGACGGAGTTCGGCTAGGAAGGCAAGTCTATTTTCCTTGGTTTCGGGAGAACTCAAATCCAGCAAAATCGCGTCGGGAGGCTGTTGAAAAATCAGATTTCTTGCCCCTTGTAGGGAGTGAGTTACTTCTACCTGCAATCCCCAATCTGAGGCTGCGATTTCGATGCGATCACTCAGCAAAGTGTCATCATCAATGATTAACAGTCGGCGCTGCTCTGCCACCCCAGAAACAGCCTGATTATCAGATTCTGTGGGCGGCAGATCGAAGATATGTTGTAGCAAATTAACTAATACCTCAATCTGCGGAGCAGCCCCTGGGTTCAAGATGTTTTCTACCTTGAATAAATGTTCGAGCTGGCGCGCTAGTTCCGAACCTTTCGGAAACCCTAAAGTTCCCAAAGAACCGACTAATTTGTGAGCTTGATCCTGCGCTTCCTGTCGCAGTTTGTTGTCCAAGGTTCCTATTTCTAGGCTAGCGATCGCCCGCTCGAATATCTCCACATTTTCTGTAAAAGTTGCCTGGAACTTTGCCCGAATTTCAGCAACCACACTCAGGACTTTGGTGCGCGCCAGATTTTTGTCAACTTCCTCTGTCGGCTGGCTGGATTCAGCAGATACAGTCTCTTGACTTTTAGCGCTTTCTGTGGTGAGCTGGGAA
>DMYK01000485.1:0-2141 GCA_003483675.1 Microcoleaceae cyanobacterium UBA11344 | reverse complement strand
GGGAAATTCACCGGCAGACCAAACGCGATCGAGTATGGCGCCACGGCTGAATATACGCCGGGGATTTCTGAGGAAAAGTTCGAGCAGATTGTACTCTTTTGGAGTCAGGTGCAGGACTTTTTCTTCGTAAATTACTTCCGTAGTATCCGGGTTGACTTGCAGTTTTTCCCAGGTCAAAGTTGTACTCGACAAAGTAGCGCTACCCCGTCGCAACAAAGCCCGAATTCGAGCGATTAATTCCGGCAGATTAAAGGGCTTGACTACATAATCGTCTGCACCCGCTTCTAAACCTTGGACTCGATCCCTGATGCTGTCTAGGGCTGTTACCAGTAAAATCGGCATTTGGCTGCCGCCCGATCGCAACACGCGACACAAAGTAATGCCGTCGATTTTAGGAATCATCACATCGAGAATAATCAGGTCATAATCGTAGGCCTGCACCAACTGCAACGCTGTTTCACCATCTGCTGCCGTATTGACAGTATAATTGTGAGCGTTCAGGGCTCGTGTCAGCAGATTAATTGTAATTTGGTCATCTTCTACTACCAAGATTTTCATATGCGTAATTTGTTAGTTAAGCCGTTTTTTGTGTCTGTCTATAGAGATTTTGGAGCAAATCAAATAGCCTCTTTCATGCTCCTTATTGGCCCCTTGAAAAACCTCTGTTACCTACTAATTACCCGGCGATGCAGCCCAAGCTGACCTCATTTAACCCAGAAGTCCTAGGTCATTTTTTGTGGTTCAGGGTTTGTTGAATTTTGTCAATTAAATATTGCGATGAATCCTGCTGTTTCACGAGATTTTCCAACTCTGAAACTGCCACTTCTGCCTGCTTTATTTCTTTGACTAAATAATCCGCAGTGGCAGTTGTTTTACTGCCCAACTGTTCTTTCATTCCGAGGGTTGGGTTGAAATCTTTGTCAGCTATTAATTCCTCCAATTCTAACAGCGCCATCTGGGCCCGCTCGATTTTTTTGGTCACGGATTTGGCTACATGAGCACCTCCTCTTGCTGCTTCCGTTAGTTCGTGAACGTGAAGTTTAAACCTGCTGGCTATTTGCTCCATTTGAGTCCCCAGTTCAAAAGTTTTACTCGCCAATCTCGCAATTTCCAGACTCACTTGACTCAAACCGCTGGGTGGATTTCCTAATTGATTGGTAACTACTGCCACCTGTACGGCTAAATACCTAACTTGTTCGATCGCTTCGCCGATGGTTCTGGAATTGCGATTAACCGTTTCCAAATCCTTAGCTATTGCTTTACCAACGCCTAAAATTCTCTCGGTATTATTGCAAATAGAATTAGCGCCATGAAAAGTAGCTTGAAATGCGAGGCGACTTTCCGAGGAAATCAGCTTAGCAATCCGCACAAATCGCTGATTTAGTTGAGCAATTTCTCGAGTTTGTTTGGCGATGGCGGCTTCCTGGGGGCTGGGAATATTATTCAACTTTTCGGCGAGGCGCTGCTTTGACTCTAACAACTGGCTGCCTTGCAATTGGGCTTTTAGTTGTTGAATTATAGCGATATATTTTTGTTGATCTGTGCGAAATTCCTCAATAATCTTGTTAGCTTGTGCTAAATTTTTAGCTTGCGCCTTCAGCAGAGTATGAACGTCCAAAAGGCGGAGGCTCTGGTTTTCCATTACTACAATAATTGGTTCGTAGATCAGGTCTTTATGCCTGTGGAGAGCTGCTGTTACTGCATCGTCTATTTTCCAGTTTTCCGAAAGCTGCAAAGGGGGAGTTCTGATAAAATCTAAAAGCGCTCGAATCGGCTGCTGCCAATAAATATCGACCCGATCGGGAAGACTCATTTGCTCTCGGAATTTGACGCGAGAAATCATGCCCAAAACCTGGGATTCGTGAGTAATAATGACACCTGGCAGATCGGGTTCTTGCCCGAATTTTTGGGCCACTACTTTTCCGGGAGTTGTAGAACTCACGCTGAAGTGGTGAGATGCCAGATGTCCGATTGTGAAATCGGGGGCGAGGTGAGTTGGATTGCTCATTTACCCTGTTAGTGTTAAGGAGAAGTTAACAAATTATACATTGACATTATACCGTAATAAGATAGTTTAAACTAATCACAACTCTCAGGAAACATCAGTTCTCTTGCCCATCCCCCTTGCCTCCCTTGACTCT
>DMYK01000024.1:14506-15392 GCA_003483675.1 Microcoleaceae cyanobacterium UBA11344 | reverse complement strand
AAGGGGGGGACAAGATTCCGATCAAAGTCCCCCTTCTTAAGGGGGATTTAGGGGGATCGAGATATGTGCAACTTCACCTTAAATTGGTATTACCCATTGGTGATGTAAAAACCGCATCGTCACTATCCGAAAAATTCATAAAACTCAACATATTGTAAAAATAGCTACGAATATATACGGTTAGGGGCTTTACATTAATTCATAACTAAGGCGCATCGAAAGCCAGCGACCGAATCATCGGTAGCAACTATCACAAAAATAGTTTCGAGACTCGCGATCGCAACGCCCTGTAAAGCTTACCTGTAAAGCTTAACTGTAAAGCTCACCAACGATGCTTAGAAGAAATGCGATCGAGTAACTAAATATACAGTTTTAAATCAGTAAACCCACTAAGTTAGCAGAAAATCACACTTTATGCCCCAAGTCAATAGATCCAGGAACCAACTAGCAGCGAGGGTCAACTCGTGACCCAAACCATAGAGCCCCAAGCCAGCCTCAACAAATTTGAAAAACTCAAAGCCGAAAAAGACGGTCTCGCCGTCAAAGCCGAACTAGAACAGTTTGCCCAAATCGGCTGGGAAGCAATGGACGAGATCGATCGCGATCACCGCCTCAAATGGCTAGGGATCTTCTTTCGGCCAGTCACGCCCGGAAAATTCATGATGCGGCTGCGCCTCCCCAGCGGCATCATTACCAGCAATCAAACGAGAACGCTAGCAGAAATCGTACAACGCTACGGAGACGACGGCAGCGCCGACATTACCACCAGACAAAACCTGCAACTGCGCGGCATTCGCATCGAAGACTTACCAGATATCTTCCGTCGCCTCAAAGAAGTTGACTTGACCAGCATCCAGTCTGGTATGGATAATGTCCGAAATATTAC
>DMYK01000024.1:9177-14488 GCA_003483675.1 Microcoleaceae cyanobacterium UBA11344 | reverse complement strand
GATCAAGTCCAAGACATGATTACCAACAAAGGTGAAGGTAATCCCCAGTTTTCCAATTTACCGAGAAAATTTAATATTGCGATCGCAGGCTGCCGCGACAACTCAGTCCACGCCGAAATCAACGACATCGCCTTCGTACCCGCTTATAAAGACGGCAACATCGGCTTCAACGTTTTAGTCGGAGGCTTCTTCTCCGCCAAACGCTGCGCCGCCGCAGTGCCCCTCAACGCCTGGGTAGACAAGAGCGACGTTGTAGACCTGTGTGAAGCAATATTAATTGTGTATCGCGATCGCGGCCCTAGAGCAAACCGCCAAAAATCGCGCCTGATGTGGCTGATTGACGAACTGGGAATTGAACTATTCCGAGCCTGCGTCGAACAGCAACTGGGTCGCACCTTGCTTCCGGCCGCGCCCAAAGATGAAATCATCTGGGACAAACGCGACCACATCGGCATCTACGCCCAAAAACAATCAGGATTGAATTATGTAGGGTTGCACGTTCCCGTCGGACGGCTTTCCGCAGCAGATTTATTCGACTTGGCGAGAATCGCCGACGTTTACGGCAGTGGTGAACTCAGACTCACCGTTGAAGAAAACGTGATTATCCCCAATGTTCCAGACTCGCGACTCGAATCGCTGATCGAGGAACCGCTGTTGGAGCGTTTTTCGATCGCCCCCGCACCCCTGATGCGAGCCTTGGTTTCCTGCACTGGTGCGAAGTTTTGCAATTTCGCCCTCATCGAAACCAAAAGCCGCTCTGTGGCCATGATTAAGGAACTAGAGGCCCAATTGTCCATACCGAAACCAGTCAGAATTCACTGGACTGGTTGTCCCAATTCCTGCGCCCAACCCCAAGTAGCAGACATTGGTTTGATGGGGACAAAGGTTCGCAAGAATGGGAAAACTCTCGAAGGTGTTGACATCTATATGGGAGGTACTGTCGGCAAAGATGCTCATTTGGGTACTTGCGTCCAAAAAAGTATTCCCTGTGAAGACCTCAAACCTGTGCTGCGTCAACTGTTAGTCGATAACTTTGGGGCTGTTCCCAAAACATCCGGGGATATAGGTTCGCTCAACCGACAACTGCTATTGACTGTTGACGACAGTGAAACGATTGTTCCGGCTGCGAAACCCCAGACATCTACTGTCATTTTCGCGCGATCGGGCAAAGAAGTTGCTTGCAGCGAAGATGAATTTATCCTCGATGTTGCCGATCGCGCTGGGATTGAACTGGACAGCAATTGCCGATCGGGAAGCTGCGGCACTTGCAAGCAGAAACTTGTAGAAGGCAATGTTGCCTATGACGGGGAACTTGACGCGCTGAGCGACATAGAACCAGGGTTCATTTTAGCTTGCAGCGCACGGGCGATCGGCCAAGTGTCGATCGATGCCTAATCTCACAATGTAATGTAATGTGAGATGCAATCGGTACAAACAAAATCGTGTCATTTTACAGTTAACGGTCACAAATCAACCATTCCGGTGCAACCGGAATTGATATCACATCTCACATCGTCTCACAATAAGCCAAAAATCCAAGACCAATGAGCAACCTATCCCGCAGAAAATTCATCATCGCCGCCGGAGCAACAGCAGCCGGCACCCTCCTCGCCCACGGTTGCAGTTCCGGTTCCACCACATCTAGCGCAACTCCCAGCGGCACAACTCCCAGCGCCACCCCAGCCGTCAACATCAACCCCGCCGACGCCCCCGAAGTTACCAAAGCCACACTCGGATTCATTGCTCTAACTGATTCAGCACCCTTAATTATTGCCCAAGAAAAAGGGCTGTTTGCCAAGTACGGCATGAAAGACGTACAAGTTACCAAACAAGCATCTTGGCCAGTTACTCGCGACAACTTAGAACTCGGTTCCGACAAAGGTGGCATTGACGGTGCCCACATTTTATCCCCCATGCCTTACCAGATGACATTGGGCACTATTACCAAAGGCAATCAACCAGTGCCGATGAACATTGTTGCCCGGTTAAATACCAATGGTCAGGCAATTTCCGTCAGTAAAAAATACCTAGATTTAAAAGTAGGTACTGACAGCAAAGCCCTCAAAACGGCTCTCGCTAATCAAAAAGTTGCGATCACCTTTCCCGGCGGCACCCACGACCTTTGGATGCGCTATTGGTTAGCAGCCGGTGGCATCGATCCGAATACAGAAGTTTCTGTTATTCCTGTACCGCCACCTCAGATGGTAGCTAACATGAAATCCGGCAGTATGGAAGCCTTTTGTGTAGGCGAACCTTGGAATGCTCAGTTAGTTACTCAAAAGGTCGGATACACTGCTTTAGTCACCGGAGAACTTTGGAAAGATCATCCCGAAAAATGTTTAGCTTTAAGAGCAGATTGGGTGACAAAAAATCCGAAAGCTGCCAAAGCAATTACAATGGCTGTCTTGGAAGCTCAACAGTGGTGCGACAAGCCTGAAAATAAAGACGAAATGTGTACAATCATTTCCCAAGATAAGTGGTTAAAAGTACCAGTAGCAGATATCATCGGTCGCTCTAAAGGTCAAATCGATTACGGTACCGGTCGCGTTGAACCCGCCAGTACCGTAGCGATGAAATTCTGGGCTGACAATGCTTCCTATCCCTACAAGAGCCATGATGCTTGGTTCATTACCGAAAATATTCGCTGGGGTTATATACCGGCCACTACCGACATCAAAGCAACGGTTGATCAAGTTAACCGCGAGGATATTTGGAAAGCAGCAGCGACAGCAATTGGTGTGCCCGCAGCTCAAATTCCGGCTACCACTTCTCGCGGTGTGGAAACCTTCTTTGATGGTGTGAAATTTGACCCAGATAAGCCAGAAGAATATTTGAAGGCTCTGGCAATCAAGAAGGCATAATTAGTTAGCCAATCTTGAATTGTGTGGGTGGGGTTTTGTAACTGAAACCTCTCCCATATACAATGGAATCAATGGAAAGTATCTAGAAATAATCGATTATTCACTATAATCAAAACAGAAAAATGGCAACAAATCTATCTGTTTCTAAAAGCAAAAATCCTGTAGATTTTATTCTGAATCAAGTTCAGAAAAATCGCAAAAAAATTATCCGTCCCCTAGTGGCGATCGCAGTTCTGCTCGTAATCTGGCAAATCCTCTGCCACAGTCCAGAGTCCTCTTTACCCGGCCCGATTAAAGTTGTTCAAGAAAGCTGGAATCTGATTATCAATCCCTTTTTCGATAACGGTGGCACCGACAAAGGCTTATTTTGGCAACTTGCAGCCAGCTTACAGCGGGTGGCGATCGGCTTTACTCTAGCAGCAGTTCTTGGCATTGGTTTAGGAATATTAATTGGCACAAACTCTTTGATGTTTGATGCTTTAGACCCGCTGTTTCAAGTATTCAGAACTATCCCGCCACTGGCTTGGCTGCCGATCGCCCTGGCAGTATTTCAACAGTTTAATCCCTTTGAAGCGCTGGGGATGAAAGCTAACGAAGTTTCAGCACTTTTCGTAATCTTGATTACAGCAATTTGGCCGATTCTAATTAACACTACAGTAGGCGTTCAACAAATACCCCAAGACTACAGAAACGTCGCCCGCGTATTGCGTCTACCCAACCAAAAATACTTCTGGAAAATTTTGCTTCCTTCTTCAGTGCCTTACATCTTCACAGGTTTGAGAATCGGCATCGGTTTGTCTTGGCTGGCAATTGTAGCTGCGGAAATGTTGGTCGGCGGCGTTGGTATCGGCTTCTTCATCTGGGATGCTTACAACAGTTCTCGACTCAGCGCCGTGATTCTGGCTGTGCTTTATGTAGGAATTGTCGGTTTGATTCTCGACAGACTTGTAGGTTTCATCGCCTCCAAAGTTGTTCCTGAAGAACAGAAATAGAATTTGGGCATGGGGAATGGGGTTTAGGGCATTGTTAGCTGTTAACTGTTGACTGTTAACTGTTGACTGTTGACTGTTAACTAATGCCCTAGGCCCTAGAGCCAATTCCCAATTACCAATTAATAATTAGCATCTACTCAGTAAAAACTACCCTAAAATAATCATGTCAGTATTCGTAGAAGTAGACCACGTAGACCGCGTATTTAACTTGCCAAATGGTGAGAAATATATTGCGCTCAAAAACATTGAACTCAAAATTAAAAAAGGAGAATTTATCTCCTTAATCGGACACTCCGGCTGTGGAAAATCGACACTGTTAAATATCATCGCTGGACTAGATCAAGCAACTCAGGGCGGCATTACTCTAGAAGGGCGCGAAGTCCGCGAGCCTGGCCCCGATCGCATGGTAGTGTTTCAAAATTACTCCCTGCTTCCTTGGCTGACAGTTCGCGAAAATATTGCTCTAGCAGTCGATGAAATCTATAGAGATATCTCTCAAACCGATCGCGACTTAATTATCGAACACCACATCGTATTAGTCGGATTGCGACAAGCCGCCGACAAACGCCCCAGCGAAATTTCTGGGGGGATGAAACAAAGAGTTGCGATCGCCAGAGCCCTCGCCATCCGCCCTAAATTGCTGTTGCTAGACGAACCCTTCGGCGCATTGGATGCTTTAACCCGTGGCGGCTTACAAGACCAGTTGATGAAAATTTGCCAAGAAAGCAAAGTAACAGGCGTGATGGTAACGCACGACGTTGATGAAGCCTTGCTGCTGAGCGATCGCATCGTCATGCTAACCAACGGGCCAGAAGCGCAAATCGGGCAAATCCTCGAAGTCAACATCCCCCGCCCCCGCAAACGGATGGAAGTAGTCAACCACCCCAGTTACTACGCCCTACGCAACGAAATGGTTTACTTCCTCAACCAACAAAAGCGAGTCAAACAGCGCCGCGCAGCCCAACAAAAAGCCCCAGCAGTAGTTATCGCCCGCAACGGCTTGGAAAAAGTCAACCTCGATATCGGCTTTGTTCCCCTCACCGACTGCGCCCCCCTAGTCGTAGCCAAAGAAAAAGGATTTTTCAAAGCCCACGGCTTAGAAGAAATCACCCTCAGCCGCGAACCTAGCTGGAAAACGATCGCCCAAGGAGTAGCCCAAGGACGGCTGGACGCAGCCCAAATGGTCGCCGGAATGCCGATCGCCATGCTGCTAGGTCTCGACGGAGAAGCCCCTGTGCCCGTCTGTAGCGCCCTTACTCTGTCCCGGAATGGCAATTCGATTGTTTTCGGCAAACAGCTCTACAACGCAGGTATTCGGACGCTGGCAGATTTCAAAGAGGCGATCGCCAGCACCCCCGATCGAGCTCACACCTTGGGCATAGTACACTCGGCTTCGATGCACAATCTGCTGTTCCGCTACTGGCTGGCATCCGGCGGCATCGACCCCGACCTCGACGT
>DMYK01000024.1:8635-9117 GCA_003483675.1 Microcoleaceae cyanobacterium UBA11344 | reverse complement strand
CCCTGGAATTCCCACGCAGTCAACGACGGTACAGGTTTTGTCATGGCCCGTTCCCTCGACATTCTGCCGGGCCACATCGAAAAAGTCCTCGGTGTTCGCGAAGATTGGGCTCAGAAATATCCCCAAACTCACCTCGCCCTCGTCAAAGCCCTTTTGGAAGCCTGCGACTATTGCGACGATCGCCGCAACCGCCCAGAAATCCTAGAATTAATTTGCCAAGAAGAATACATCGGTGCTGACCCCAAAAATGTCCGTCCGGGCTTCCTCGACCGATACAATAACGGTACGACGGCTGAACCGGAAGTGATCTATAACTTCAATCAGTTCTACGTTGACAAAACCAATTGTCCAGACCGCCTGGAAATGGTGTGGGTGATGGCGCAAATGGCCCGCTGGGGACTGATTCCTTTCCCGAAAAACTGGGTGGAAGTGGTCGATCGAGTTTTGCGGCCCGATGTGTTCGGTCAAGCAGTGCGGGAATT
>DMYK01000024.1:7520-8499 GCA_003483675.1 Microcoleaceae cyanobacterium UBA11344 | reverse complement strand
ACTGCCCGCAGCATAATTAGGAAGTCAGTAGTCATTAGTCAGTAGTCATTAGTCATTTGTTACCGATGCCTGATGCCCATTCCAATTCTTCAACTTAAAACTCGTGCACTATTTTCATCCCATTACCAATGCCTAATCCAAAAACCCCTAACCCCAATTACGAAAATATGCAAACTCTCAATACCCAAAAAACAACTAAAGCGATCGAGGACAAGACCGCGACACCTTTTCTGTCTATTAAAGATGTATCAAAAGTTTATCAAACTCCCAAAGGCCCTTACGTCGTCCTCGATGGTGTAAATCTCCAGATTAATGAAGGCGAATTTATCTGCTTAATCGGTCACTCCGGCTGTGGCAAATCTACTTTGCTCAACATGATCGCCGGATTCAATGGGCCTACAGATGGAGAGGTTGCACTCGAAGGTTTGCGGATTACTGAACCGGGCCCCGATCGCATGGTAGTATTTCAAAATTACTCGTTGTTGCCTTGGCTGACTGCGGCTGAAAACATCCACCTCGGCGTTGAAACTGTTTACGCCGAAAAGTCCCCAGAGGAACACAATGCGATCGTTCAGCAACACCTGGAATTGGTGGGACTTACCGAAGCTTGCGACAAAAGGCCAGGCCAATTGTCCGGGGGGATGAAACAGCGGGTGGCGATCGCCCGTGCCCTAGCAACTCGCCCCAAACTGTTGATTTTAGACGAACCTTTCGGAGCTCTAGATCCAATTACGCGGGAAGAGTTGCAGGAAGAATTACTCAAAATTTGGCGGGAGTACAAAATTACCGTCATTATGATTACTCACGATATCGATGAGGCTTTGTTTTTAGCCGATCGCATCGTGATGATGACCAACGGCCCGGCGGCGTCGATCGGCGAAGATGTACACATTCCCTTCAGTCGTCCCCGCAACCGCACGCGGATCATGGAAGATCCGAAATACTACGAACTGCGGAACTTTGCTTTAGAGTTCTTGTT
>DMYK01000024.1:0-7475 GCA_003483675.1 Microcoleaceae cyanobacterium UBA11344 | reverse complement strand
GCCCTCAAACCCGCCCCTGTTCCGCAGGAAAAGCCGAGAACCAACTTCGCGCCGGCATCATTTGTTCCTCACGCTTCCCAACCCTCAGAAGCATCACGGATCAAAGGTGGTATACTCGGAGTATCTTGGTTATTCGCGATGTCTGTTTTAGCTTCTGTCAATATGTCTGCTGTTTCCAGCCAACAAAAGCAAAAATTAGCAGAAGCTGCACCGAGTGTGCCGACTGCGGTAATTAGTTCTCCTCTCACTCCGGCTGCACCAACCGCTACTGCTACAACTGCACCAACGGCTGCTGCATCAACTGTTACGGCACCAACGGCTGCTGCATCAACTGTTACGGCGACAACTGCACCAATCGCTACGGCGACAACTGCACCAATCGCTGCGGCTACAACCAGCGCTACTACCTCAGAGATTNNGACGCGATCGGCAAAAATTTGTATGCACAAATTGACCAAAGTTGGAGCACCACTCCCACCTTTACCGAAAGTTTGACTTATCGAGTCAAAGTTCAGCAAAACGGCGACATCGTGCAGTTCGATCCTACAAATCAAGCAGCTAAAGATTTCCTCCAAGAAACTCCTCTGCCAGTTTTGCAAATTCCTGCCGGTACCCCGGCAGGTGCTGAAAAGACTGCTGAATTCCAAGTAACTTTTAGCCCCAGCAATGGCGGCAAATTAGAAGTTAAAACTGGGAAATAGCTAATTGGTAATATGTTTTCGATAGATCCCGAAGGAAACTTTGTCTACAGGGTGAGAAACTGAACTATAATTTATGTACAAATCTAGACAAATCTCCTTAATTGTCCTATAATCAGTATAGTTACATAGGGTGTACTAAATTTGCAGGAGTCATTATGATGTCAGATTTCAAAAAGATTGTCGATGAAGTAAAGCAAGTTTTGGGCATTAAAGTAGCTGATAGTGCTCTAGGAAAAAAGAAAGCGGAAAAAAACGCCAAAAAAAGCATTTTTCAACGCCATGAGCAGAAGTTTGACAAACCTCTCGAACAATTACATAAAGCCACTGGAAAATTAGTTTTTGGTGATACTAATAAGCCATTGCACAGTATAGAACTAGAATTGTGGGATCGAGATATCGGCACTCCTGGGGATTATCTAGGTACGGGCATCACTGATTACAATGGTCAGTTTACCATCTACTATGATCCAGCAAAGGCAGGCTTTCTAGACGCGCCAGATTTAGAGTTAAGATTGCTAGAAAATCGCATTAGTTTTGATCGGGATAATCAACAAGTTTCTACCTATCGTATTGCCTATATCATCAAAGGACAAGACAATGTGAAAGAAAAAGCCTACGACTTCGGTACCTGTACAGTGCCTTACTGGCTTTATAAACCAGATAGCCATTTTGCCCGTCTGTTTTTCAGTGAATTAGAAGGTACACCGGATGATTATTCTGTAGGGCGTACCCTCCAAGGTTATGATGCTGCTAGTGGTTTAGTACCTATTAAAGCTAAGCACGTTATTACTAATACTCTCCATCCCGATCAGCCAACTTTGCCAGAAATTCAAGCGGCTTACCCCCCGAATTTAACCATAAAATTGGATCAAAAAAATCCAGGTTATAGCCGAAGTGATGAATACTTTGTTTCGCGGGTTCTCAATGGCATGAATCCCTGTTTGATGAAGCGGAATAAGCACAACCCGAATCTGTTTAAGACAGCATTCAATTGGGATAATTACGAAAAAGATGATGACCACGATCTTAATAATGTAGAAGCCTTTTTTGAATTGAAAGGCGGTAAATTAGTCCCCACTGCTATCACTGTTCAAAGTCGTTATCCAGACTCCTATCTTCCCCATTCTCGCCTCAAAGATCCGGTTACTTATACACCTAAAGATGAGGAAAAATGGTTGCAAGCAAAACGAATTTTCCGCACAAATAGTTTCTTTGCGGCAGAAATGATTGAGCATTATATTAAAGCTCATTTACAGATGGAACAATATACCATCGCTGTCTTCCGCAATTTACGCAAAAATCCTGTCCGTCTGATCTTATCTCCTCACGTAAAAAGTCTGGTTAATATTAATCAACGTGCCGATGAGGTGTTAGTATCCCCTACGATTGGCTTAGTTACCACCAATGGACCCTTAATCCCCGCATCAGTGGTACAAATATGCAAGGAAAGTATGGCGACTTATGATTGGAAAGGCTGGAAACCTCGTCAGCCAATCTGCGAGTCACATACCTTTGCCAAGATAACTAATCTTTACTGGCAGGTTTTAACCGAATACATTGATGCCTTTTTTGAAGATTACCAAGAGGAGATTGTGAAAGAATGGGGGGAAATTCACCGTCTATCCGATGATATTATCGAACATAGCGTTGCCTATCAACCATCTCAACCATGTGGCTCTTCCCTTGATAATGACTACGACTGGTATGATTACAATGAGCTTGACAAACCAGACATCCCCAGGACAACTGTTAATGGTAAAATCAAGGCAACTCGCCCGATTACGAATTCAGATAAACCTAGTGCCGAGGACATCCAAAACTTAAAAGAGTTTTGCCGTTATGTTGTCTTCTTTATCACTTTATGGCATTCTTGGGTTAATGATTCTCAGGCTGATGAGGGGGGAGAAATTTTCTACAACTCCCTGGCATTACGCAATGGCAGCTTTGGCAATGAAAATGATCCAAGCATTGCACCTAATATCTTAGAATCGACCAATCTAATCTATATGGTCAATGTTCTGACTGCCATTAAATACGGCTATATTCTCAAGAATGAGGATGATGATATTCCTGAAAAATTCAGAACGACTTTGGCGAGTTACAAACAAAAATTTGCCGATTTAGGTTATGATGTTGGTAATATTCGAGCCTTGATTAATGTTTAAGTAACACGAAAAAAGCAAAATTTGGTGTCAGTCTGAAAATACACTAATATCAAGTCCGAGCGATCGCTGATGATTATACAGCAGATTCCACATCCCGAACCAGAACCGCAGAGGAAGTTCAGAATAAAAATAAAACGGCGAACTTTTCATAATAGGTAACTGCAATGTGGTTTAATATTGAATAAGTTTGATTTACTCAATCGTACTTTTCCTGCGACTTAGTAATAGTGAGGACTCTCAGCCACTTGGTCGCAGGGAATGTTGGATAAGTTTTACAAAGGAAGCAATCCATGTCTGAGCAAAAATTTGTTCTCACTTTTAATGGTGTCAACGATCGTGTTGAATTGTCTAAAGGGTTTCCCTCTATTGAAAAGGCAATCACTATCGAATTTTGGGCTAAAGGAGAAAATAGTCTCACACAACAAACCAGTGTTCTGGAGGCTTATAATGCTCAAAATGTAC
The DNA here is from genome assembly GCA_003483675.1 of Microcoleaceae cyanobacterium UBA11344. Classification (GTDB taxonomy): domain Bacteria; phylum Cyanobacteriota; class Cyanobacteriia; order Cyanobacteriales; family Microcoleaceae; genus Microcoleus. The sequence continues at coordinate 4,147 of DMYK01000024.1, read as the reverse complement.
GGGTTTTAAATATTCATTTACCTTGGAAACACACCGCAGATACTCGGATTTTTTGGGATGCGGGTAATCAGAATGGATTCGATCGCATTGAAAAAACAGTCCAACTCACTGATTACAATGTCTGGACTCATTGGGCTTTTGTGAAAGATGCTGTCACGGGACAAATGTACATTTATCAGAATGGCAAAATCTGGCATCAAGGCAGTGGACAAAAGAGATCGTTAGCCGGAATTCAAAAATTGGTCATCGGTTCGTTTGTTAATGCTAGTTGCCATTGGAAAGGCTCTCTTGCTGAATTTCGGATTTGGAATCAAGCCCGCACTCAATTAGAAATTGAACAGCAGATGAATCGCCGTCTGGTGGGTAGTGAAAGAGGATTGTGTCTCTATCTTCCCTTGGATGGAGATGCTAACGATCGCACTATTGCTGGCAACAATGGAAAACTCTACAAGACGACTTGGACAGAAGCAGAACTCCCTGTCAAACTGGAAAGCCAGCAACAATCAGTCCTTAGTTTTGATGGCAAAAACGATTATATTTCTTGTGGTAAGGGGCAAAGCTCTGACAAAGGGGTGAGGTTTCTCGGTCTTACTCAAACGATGACCCTGGAAGCTTGGGTTAATTTAGCTTCTTACAAAGGTGGTTCGATTTTTACGAAGCAATACAATCCTATAGAGCCGGATAAACCAGGTCAACCTTCCCTTGATAAAGCAGCCATTTTCTATGGTTTGTTTGTTGACGAAAGTACAAAACTCCCGATGTTTATCTACTCCACGAAAGATAAACGGAATCTAGTTTTGGGAGGAACTACCCAGACGGAGATTGGTCTCGATCGTTGGTATCACCTCGCTGTGGTTGTCAATAATCAGCAGGCAGAAATGTTTGTCAATGGTAAGTCTCAGGGCGCAGCTAAAATCGAAGGCGCGATCGCCGAAAACGCCGAAGCAGACTTATTAATTGGCAAAAGTTATGCCGCAAATTCCCATTTTACGGGTCAACTAGGAGAACTCCGCATCTGGAACATCCCCCGCACCGCGGCCGAAATTCAAGCCAATATGTCTCGCCGTTTAGAAAACATCGAACCAGGATTGGTGGGTTATTGGTTACTAGAAAAAGGTTCAGGGGAAATCGCCTACGATTCTTGTTTTTCTGACAGCTTTGGCATGATTGCTGGTGCAACTTGGAGCAAATCTAAGTTACCCATTGCTATTCTCAGCCGCAAAGAGAAATTTAGCTATGCAGGCAAAATTGGTGATATTCGTGCCTTGGACGCTTTTAAACCGCTACCATCTGAAGTCCACCCATCCGCCCGCTGGCTGGCTAACTTCTATCAATCCGCTTATGGTTTGGGAGGAGCAACCAAGGATGTCTTAATGCGGCAAGTCTTGGTGGAAAATGCTGGAGACTTTAGCAAAATTCCCGCCAAATTACCACCCAAACAGATTGCGACAGCCCCGGAAAACCTGACCCGTCTGCGTCTGGATAAATACAGTGATGAATTTTTTGTAGAACGCCGTCTTAATGGTTTTAATCCTGGTCAACTCAAGCGAGTGGAAAACCAGCCTTGGCACTATGTGATTCGCTATGACATGAGTGGCATTCAAAAAATTGATACCCACGGTATTTTGCCCAAATTGATTGAAGCTCGCTTCTGTTTGGAAGGGCAACAACTTACCCCCCACTCCATCGAATACACCCTGTTCGGCGAAACCCAAGTCCAAATTCAACGCCCCGGCGATCAAGACTGGGAATGGGCTAAAAAACTGTTCCGTTGTACCGAATTTCTCTACCACGAAACGGGAATACACTTAGGTCGTCTCCACCTGAATATTGATCAGTATGCAATGGCGTTCTATCGTAACGTCATCAACAATCCCATTCAAAAGTTACTCGAACCCCATCTAGAAATTGTCCTGAATATGAATACACGGGGTGTATTTGCGATTCTGGGCTACAAAGACAAGGACGGCAAGGATGTAGATGGTGCTGTTACTTTTCTTTCCTGTGTGGATGTTGACAATATGTATGTCTTGATTCGGCAGGAATTGAGTAATATGACCTATCGCAATGGCAACCCCCGATCGCAATTTCTCCCAGATTACATTACTAACAACCACTTCGATCGCAGTGCAGCTACGATGTGGCGGATCATCACTGACTATGTGAGTCGCTTCTTTGCCAACCGTGCGGGCATTCAAACTTACTGGTCAGAAATTGTGGGGATGTCTGAAGACTTGAGTGCTAACACTATTCTTAAAAAAGAATTGGGCATTCTAGATATCAAAACCATGCAAGACCTCCAGGATTTGTGTGTTTATGTGATCTATAACAGCACTTTCTACCACTCCTGGGTCAATAACAAGCAATTTGAAGATGGCGGTGATGTTGATTATGTCACCATGAGCGCCTGGAAAGATACTGACCCCCTATTGGCAGCCAGACACGCCAAACAGATATTGTCCATGCAAAACTTGACGGCGGTTCGTTGCAACTTGATTATGGATGTGGGGCCTACTGAACTGAAGGATGCCATCTGGAAACAACGCGCTCAAATTGAACCAGGGCTTCCCCTTGACAAGCTGATGATGAGTATCAGCATTTAGCAAACTTCTGGCGTAATTCAAAAAGTCTCTCTTTTTTCAGGGGAATTATCGGGTGAGAAAACCCTATTTCGGCGATCGCATTAAACTCATTTTCTATCCAGATTTTAGAGGTATTCAACATGACTGTTTCTGAGCAAAGAAAGGCAAATCAAGCAAAGTTCATCTACGCATCGGACATCCCCACCTTTGATGTCACCAAACCCCTTCCCCCCACTGTGCAACCAAGCAGCAAATGGGACTACAATTTTAAGCTCAGCTTGTACGGTCTGGGAGGAGTTCGTCAGATACTGACTGCCCCTAACCTCTCAAGCGGGGGAACTGAGATTAATACTGTATCTTACCTGATGCCCAATCTCACTCGTCTGCGTCCCGATAAATTTAGTGATGAATTTTTTGTGGAGCGTCGTTTGAATGGTTTCAGTCCGGGTAAGCTAAAGCGAGTAGAGAATCAGCCCTGGCAGTATATTATTCGTTACGACTTTAGTGACGTGACCGTTGATCCAAACGGGATTTTACCCCAATTCATTGAAGCCCGTTTCTGTTTGGATGGACAACAACTTCATGTTCACTCTATTGAATTTGTTCTACACGGAGAGACGGAGATTCAGAATCTTAGTCCCCGCGATCGGGATTGGGAATGGGCAAAAAAACTGTTCCGTTGTGCCGAGTTTGTGCTGCACGAAACCGTAACTCATTTAGGTGGCACTCACCTGAATATGGATCAATATGCAATGGCCTACTACCGTAATGTGGTCAATAACCCGATTATTGAATTGTTAGAGCCACATTTTGAGGGCTTGCTGTCGATTAATCAGCAGGGTTTAAGCGAATTAGTCGGTTCAGATGCTAAAGAGGGTGTTGTTCCTCAGTTAACTGTTCTGAATTATGAGGATACTCAAAGAATTTTGGTGGAAGGATTGAAAACGCTTACCTATCGCCATTGGAGTCCTCGATCGCACACACTGCCGGATTATGTGGCAAATAATCACTACGATCGAGCGGCGATCGCCTTCTGGCAAATCATCAACAAGTATGTTAAGGACTTTTTCGATCAAAATCAAGCTGGTATTCAAGAATACTGGTCTGAAATTGAAGCAATGTCGAAGGATCTGGCTGCTTACTCCATTCTCAAACCAGAGTTGGGAACATTAGACATTAAAACCCTGCAAGACTTGCGGGAAATGTGCGTTTATGTAATCTATATCAGCACCTTCCAGCATTCTTGGGTGAATCACAAGCAGTATGAAGATGGCGGGGACATTGAGTATGCGACCCTGGGTATGTGGAAGGAGAATGACCAGATGACGGCTGCTAGAAATGGCAGACAGCTATCAACAACCTTGAATCTGACCTCGGTTCGCCATAACCCAATCATGGGGGTGGATCTGCCTGTTGCTAACAAGCTCAAAGAAGCACTCTGGGAAAATCGGGAACAAATCGAACCAGGAATTGCGATCGACACAATTCTGATGAGTATCAGTATTTAGTGTCAGTCTCAAAAGCCACTGATTTGGCTTTCATTTATAGCAATCCTTGCAGGAGTC
>DMYK01000623.1 GCA_003483675.1 Microcoleaceae cyanobacterium UBA11344 | reverse complement strand
CTGGTTACGCAAATTCAAGTGTGCGATCGACCCAAATCCCAATTTATACTGTTATTTTGGGCAAATAATATCCCCGCTGTCGGCTACCGGGTGTTTTGGCTGTGTCGCGAAGCTGCTGAAACCCCCGAAAATTCGTTCCCTGCTACCCAAAATCTATTACAGACAGAGTTAAGGCAGGTTACAACTACTATTGCACGAAACGACGCTTTTTGTCAAGAAACGCATTTTGATGCCCAAAGAAAGGTATTAGAAAATGAATTTTTTCTGGCAAAAATAGACTGGGAAACTGGCAATTTGTCGAGCATTTGGGATAAACTAAATAACAGAGAAGTCCTGAATGTAGCAGGAGGTAATCAACTGCAATCATTTCAAGATAGCGGTCAATATTGGGATGCTTGGAACATCGATCCAAATTATGAAAAACATCAATTACCAGCGCCGATACTGAAAGATATTTTCTGGGTTGAACAAGGGGAATTGCGGCAGAGTTTGCGCGTAGTCCGACAAATTGGTAAATCGGAGTTTTGCCAAGATTATATAGTAGAAATAAGTTCGCCACTGCTGAAAATCAGGACTCTTGTAGATTGGCAAGAAACTCATGTTTTAGTAAAAACAGCCTTTGGATTAAATCAATCAGCAGATTTTGCCACTTGCGAAATTCCCGGCGGTGCGATCGAGCGCACAACTAAACCACAAACAGCCGCCGAAAAAGCCAAATGGGAAGTGCCGATTTTACGCTGGGTAGACATCAGCAATGATGATTTTGGAGTGAGTTTGCTCAATGATTGTAAATACGGTTGTGACCTTCAACCAAATCAAATTCGGCTAACATTACTTAGGGGTTCGACTTGGCCCGATGAACAAGCAGATATCGGCATTCACGAATTTACTTATGCAGTTTATCCCCACAGGGGAAATTGGCAGAATGCTGGTACTGTTCGACAGGGGTATGAGTTGAATTTACCCCTGCTAGTTAAGGTGTTGCCAAAGTTAGAAGAAAATCACAACAATCCTCTACCGGCAGTCGGTAAATTGCTCGATTTGTCGGCCGATAATTTAGTTTTGATGGCTTTCAAACAGTCGGAGGATAATCCAAATTTGTGGATTTTGCGGTGTTACGAATCCGAGGGGAAAGAGGCCGTGCTAGAATTGGATAGCGATTTAGGACTAGAGATTGTGCGATCGACTGATTTGTTAGAACGACCAGCCAATTTATCCGAAAAGCCGCCGACAGGAGGTTTCAAGATCGATCCTTGGAAAATAGCTAGTTTTGCAGTGAATTTATGATTCAATTAGGACTTACGCATAAATTCGATCTTTCACAAAAGCTGACCCAACAATTGCAATCGCCGCCCGGTTCATCCGCAAACCCGGTAAATATCCCAAACCGAATCCCAAGTAGGTCAGTCCCAAAACTAGATATTTTAGTGTTATCATAAATACTTTAAACCATTTATTGCCGATTCATTCCATTGTGGAGGATACTGGAAGTACAGACAGGGTAATTGCAGCTAAACCTAAGTGCGATCGCGACTCCCGATAGGTGCGCTGTCAGACTGCATTTTCACATCGACTTTTTCTTTCTTCCTTCAACATCTGCTATATAATTGAGTTAATTTAAAAGTGTTAACTAAAAACAACTCCGACTGCAACCCAGAAACAAACAATTCTCATGGCCCCGAAGTCAATGGCGAATTCGTGCCAGCTAGATTGGCGGGAAACAGAGAAATTGAACGAGATTGGGATCGAACTCTCTACGACAATTTGCCGGGGATTTACTTTGTTTTAGATGCTTTGGGCAGAATTTTTTCCCTCAATCAATTCGGCGCGTCTCGCCTCGCCTACACCCCACAAGAATTGATTTGTCATTCGATATTTAACATATTTTATTGCCAAAATCAAGGAAAGTTGCAAGCAGAATTTGTAGCATTAGCCCAGCCAGAAAATAGCGGGGAAGCCCGAACAGTTGCCACCTGGGAAGGTCGCTTGACCTGCAAAGATGGTAGAATTATTTGGGTAAAAGCAACAGCGCGTGCTCTGCTGGATATCGACGGGGAACCACCGGAAAATAGCTCTAAATGTGGTAGGAATTTTCAACTACCAATTATACTGCTAGTTTGCGAAGAAATTACGGCAGAAACACTGGCAGCAGTGGCGACAAACCAGAGCGAAAGTTGGCGAAATAAAACTTTGGCGATCGCAAAATTAGCCAAAAGTCAAAGTAAAGAATGCAGCATCGAAGAATTGATCCGAGAAATAACAGAAACTGCTGTCAATATTTTAAACTGCGATCGATCCAGCATTTGGCTGTACAACGAAGACTGCACGCAGCTTCACTGCATTGACCTCTACGAGCAAAATACTCAACTCCATTCTGTACAAATAATCGTAACAGCAGCCGACTGTCCGGCTTATTTTCAAGCCTTGAAGTCCGAAAGTGCGATCGCAGCATTAGTGGCAGAAACTGACCCCAGAACGCGAGAACTTGCCGGTATTTATTTTGCCGATCGAGGCATTACTTCCCTATTAAACGTACCGATTATGCTGGCTGGCAAAATGGTAGGAATTGTCAGCGCAGAACGTGCTGGTTCCGGGAGGCAGTGGACGGAATCAGAACAGGAGTTTACCGAAATATTAGCAGATTTTGTATCAATAAGCTTGGCAAATAGCGAGAAATTAAAATTAGAATCAATGCGGCGCGAACAGCAGCAAAACTTGCTGATTGAATACTACGAGCAACTAGAAACAAGAGTAGAAAAACGCACTGCCTCACTGAGAAAAGCCAATCAAAAAATGGAAGAGGAAATAATTAAAAGAGAACAAATAGAAGCAGAAATGCGCCAGCAGCAGCAAGAACAGCAAATTATTCTTGATTCCATACCAGCGATGATTTGGTACAAAGATACCGAAAGCCATCTCCTGCGAATTAACAAAGCCGCCGCGGCATCTAGAGGTTTGCCCGCCGACCAATTAAAAGGTAAATCTTTTTATGAAATCTATCCCGACGAAGCAGAGCAATATTATTTAGAAGATTTAGAAGTAATCAATTCAGGCATTGCCAAATACGGAAAAGTAGAACTCCTGTCAACTGTATCTGGTCAAAAATGCTGGGTGCGGACAGACAAAATACCCTGCCGCGATCAAACAGGTCAAGTTACAGGCGTCATAGTTTTTGCAGTAGATATCACCGATTTGATGCGAGGAGAAAAAGAACTGCGAAATTCTTGCGATCGACTAGAAGAAAAATTAGAAAAACGCACAGCTATGTACAGACAGGCAATGACAGCTTTGTCTTTAGCAAATATGCAGATCCAACAGCTAATTAAAAATAGCAATTTAGTCGAAAATGGCGACAGCGCAGTAGCAGCGCGCTTGCTCGAATGTGAAGCTTATTTTGAAGCGGTTGCCGTCGCCGACCGCGACACAATTTTGAGCGTCAGCAGAAATTTTGCCGAGTTATTCGGTTACGAACCGGAACAAATGACGGGAATGAGCCTGCTGGAACTGCTGTCGCCACAATCTTACAAATTGGCGCCCCAAATGATTTCTGCCACCAGCAATACAGTCTGCGAAACTATTTTTATCAAGCGAGACGGGACGGCTTTTCCCGCTGAGGTTCGCAGCAAATTCGTGGTAGGCGAAGGTCGATTAGTACAGGTAAAAGCAGTGCGAAACCTCACGGAACGCAAGTTAATTGAAGCAGAATTAGACCGATCGGTTTCTCTTTTGCACGCCACCTTGTCAGCAACAGCAGACGGCATTCTTGCTGTGACTACAGCCGGAGAACTGATTAGTTTTAACGAAAAGTTAGTCCAAATGTGGGGCATTTCAGAAGAAGTTAGAAACTCAATGGATAGAACGGTGAGGCTGACATTTCTCACTAAGCAAGTCAAAGATCCCAGAGCTTTTCTGCGCCGAGTTAAAGAAATTTACAGCGATGCCGAGGCTGAAGGCTACGATCTGCTGGAATTTAAAGACGGCCGCACTTTTGAGCGCTACACGCAGCCAATTCGAGTCGGACAAAATATTATTGGCAGGGTGTGGCGCTTCCGCGATATTACCGCTCGCTCCAAGGTGGCGGCAATGTTGGGAGATAGTCAAAGACGCTTTCGGGCAATTTTTGATTCTTCCTTCCAATTTGTCGGCCTGCTGAAACCGGATGGTACTCTGTTAGAAGCTAACCAAACTTCTCTGGATTTTGCAGGAATTAATCTGCAGGATGTGGCAAATCGTCCGTTTTGGGAATGGCCTTGGTGGGGGGGGTTCTCAGGAAATTCGGGAACAGTTACAAGATGCGATCGCCCGATCGGCAAAAGGCGAATTTGTCCGCTACGAAGTGGAAGTTAAAGGTGCAAATCGGACGGCAATTGTTGATTTTTCTCTCAAACCTGTCGCCGATGAAACTGGCAAAATAGTATTGCTATTACCGGAAGGTAGAGACATTACAGAAAGCAAGCAAGCTCAAGTCGCGCTGCGACAGCAGGTAGAGCGGGAACGCCTGATTGCACAGATTCAATCCCGCATCCGTTCTTCTCTTGACCTCAAGGATATTCTGAATACTACGGTAGCGGAAGTGCGGGAGTTTTTGGCAACCGATCGAGTGTTGATTTTCCGCTTCCGGCCCGACTGGAACGGAGAGGTGGTGGTGGAGTCGGTTGGGGAGGAATGGCTGCCACTTTTGGAGAAGGTTTTTGATGATTGCTGTTTTGCTAATTCTTATATCGGACAGTATTTGAAGGGCCGAATTCTAGCCGTAGAGGATGTGCGCGCTTCTAATTTGAATCAGTGTCACATTAATTTTTTGATCGAGTGTCAGGTGAAGGCGAATTTGGTGGTGCCGATTGTCCAGCAGGGGATAGAAAATAGGGAAGGTAACGCTTCTTGTTATGTACCGAAATTGTGGGGTTTGTTGATCGCGCACCACTGTTCAAAACCTCGCAGGTGGCAGCAGTTTGATGTAGATTTGTTGAAGCAGTTGGGGACGCAAGTGGCGATCGCGATCGAACAATCTTTACTTTACCAGCAGTTAGCAGCAGCGAACCAGCAATTGGATAGCTTGGCGAATTCCGACAGTCTGACTCAGCTAGCTAACAGACGGCGATTTGACGAATTTTTGAACCGGGAGTGGGAACAATGCAGCAGTTCTCAACCGCTATCTTTAATTATGTGTGACATTGACTGTTTTAAGCTTTA
>DMYK01000625.1:3249-4110 GCA_003483675.1 Microcoleaceae cyanobacterium UBA11344 | reverse complement strand
GTGCCATTCATTTCAGGCATCCGCTGGTCAGATATAATCACCGCCATCTCGCCCTGTTCGTCTAGAACTTGAAGGGCACTGAGGGCGCTATCTGCTTTATAAACTTGAAAGTCGCGTCGAAACGTCCGGTACAGCAAATCCAAGTTGTCGGGTTCGTCATCGACTACCATTAGTTTCAGCTTGCTTCCATCTCCCCGACTCATAAAAACTCTCGTTAAGTGGGAAACTCAGTGTCTAAAGACCTGAGAGGTAAACGACCCTTCGACTAGGAGGAAGGGCATCGCACGAGCGGTTGAAACACATTCGACTACGCGAGCGTGACCGCCGCCGTGAATCTTTCTTTAGCATTACACGGGAGTTGCTTGATAGGAGTGTACTTTTGTAATGCACTTTCGGTGGGACTCGGCTACGCGAGCGTGCATCGCTGTTACCACCTCAAACTTTGCAACTCGCGATCGTATAATGGCCGAATCAAATTAATTTTTCTGCCAGTCTGAGCTTAGCAGAACGAGCGCGGGGATTTCTACTTACTTCTTCCGATTGTGCAATAATCGGCTTTTTTGTCAGTACGCGCAAACACTCCATCCCTCTGAGTTGATGCTTAACCGGTCTGTCTTCCAGACTGTGAAAAGTAATAATTCCGAGCCTCCCACCGGGCTTTAACCACCTTGGCGCTTGGTTGAGGAAAGTTTCTAGAGAAGCCAGTTCGGAGTTGACGGCTATCCTTAGTGCTTGGAAAGTACGAGTGGCAGGATGGATTCTACCATTGCGCTGCTTGGGTGGGAAGGTGCTGGCGATCGCAAGAGCCAGTTCTGTTGTAGTTTGGAAAGGACGCCCTTGCACAATCCGCCTCGCGATGCG
>DMYK01000625.1:0-3216 GCA_003483675.1 Microcoleaceae cyanobacterium UBA11344 | reverse complement strand
CCCAGTGATTGATAATCTCTTGGGCCGTCAAAGATTGCTGCTGGTTCATACGCATATCTAACTTAGCTGGATGGCGAAAACTAAAGCCACGTTCCGGTGTATCGAACTGAGCCGAGCTAACGCCTAAGTCGGCTATGATACCATCAAATGTGGCATCTTGAGACTGATATTCAGCAAAATTGCCGTGCCAAAACTCGACGGGAGCGTTAGCAAATCGGGTTTGGCAAAAACGGATGGCTTGTTCATCGCGGTCGATCGCCACCACTGTAACATCAGCCGCCGCCGCTAAAATCAAACCAGTATGTCCGCCGCCTCCTAATGTCGCGTCCAAATAGCGGCCGCCTGGACGGACGGCTAAACCTGCAATTAACTCTTGACCCAAAACTGGAACGTGATAGGTGTCAACACTGACATCTAATCCAGGGGTGTCCTTCTCAGAGAGCTCAATATCCTTCATAATAATATGGGATCCGGGAAACAAGCGAGACTTTAGTCCTTCCTAGGGAAGCTCTAAGGGGGACTTCAGTCCCCGTGTTCTTTCTTTCTTAGCCGAATAGTGTATGTCTTCTATTTGACGTATCCACTATAATCGTTTAAGCTAAAAAGATCAACCAATCTTCAGGAAAGCAGAGGTGAATAAAACCCAAAGAATTATGGGAGTTCAGCAAGTATTGCTGTCTCCAACCAAAGAAGTTCAAGCATTGTTGGAGTATCTCTGCCAACAATCTGGTAAACTGTATAACAGTGGTATTTATTTGGCTCGTCAGACTTTTTTTAAGACAGAAAAACTGTTGACTGGAAAATTTGACTTGTCTGTTGAATCGTCAGTGTCAAAATCACTGGTTGCTAAATCGTTGCCATCAACACCAATGCAGCAAACATTGATGTCAGTCACAGAAGCCTTCAAATCTTTTAAAGAATTAAGAGATTTGTACATGAAAGGTCAATTGCATTTTAAGCCCAAGCCACCGGGATATCTGAAAGGGTCTAAGCTGTTCAAAGTAGCTTATCCAAATTCTGGAGGATTAAGACCTAAACTTGTTGGAAATCAGTTAAAATTTTCCTTGGGTTTAACAGTGAGGCGATGGTTGGGAATTCCTGAATTCTTTCTACCCATGCCATCAAATCTTGATTTTTCCAAGGTTAAAGAGTTTACGATTCTTCCTAAGAATGGTGCTTTTTACCTGGAAATGTCCTACGAAGTCGAAAAAGAACAACATAATCTGGACATTAATCAAGCGTTATCAATTGACTTGGGGACTGCTGACAATCTAGCAGCTTGTGTCGATACATTAGGAAATTCCTTCTTGATTGATGCTCGTGCGATGAAAGCGATGAATCAATTGTGGAACAAGAAAGTAGCAACTAGAAAAGAAGGAAAATCTGAGGGTTATTGGGACAATTGGTTAGAACGTGTAACCCGTAAACGCAATCACCAAATGCGTGACGGTGTTAACAAATCTGCTTTGTTAATTGTCAACCATTGTCTAAAATTTGGAATTGGCACACTGATAGTTGGGTGGAATGAAGGTTTCAAGTCTAATAGTAATCTAGGCAAAGTGAATAATCAAAAGTTTGTTCAAATGCCTTTAGGTAAGCTGAAAAATAGGTTAAAAGAACTGTGCGATTTGCACGGCATCAGGTTTGTTGAAACCGAAGAAGCGTATACATCGAAAGCTAGTTTTCTGGATGGAGACTCCCTACCCAAATATGGTGAAAAACCATCTGGGTGGAAAGCGTCTGGAAAGCGGATTGAACGTGGCTTGTATCGGTCAGCTAATGGTACTGTAGTGAATGCAGACTTAAATGGTGCTGCCAACATTCTGAGAAAAGTAGCCAGTAAGTTAGGTATAGACTTAAACCAACTGGGTAGACGTTGTTTGACGACCGTAGCGAGAGTTAGACTTTGGGTATTACCCAAGCCTAGTTCTGTCCGCAGAATCTCAGCGTATGAAAGACCTGAGAGTGTCAAAATCTATAAAAGCGAAACAAAAATCAACAATAGTCAGTAATCATTAATTCATTTAACTATGTCAAGAATTGAGACTAGAACCGAACCGATGGTGCTGAACATGGGGCCGCACCACCCATCCATGCACGGGGTACTTCGGTTAATCGTCACCCTAGACGGCGAAGACGTAGTTGACTGCGAGCCTGTTTTAGGCTATCTGCACCGTGGGATGGAAAAAATTGCCGAAAATCGCACAAACGTGATGTACGTGCCCTACGTGAGCCGCTGGGACTACGCTGCGGGGATGTTTAACGAAGCGGTGACAGTCAATGCACCGGAAAAATTGGCGAATATTGCTGTCCCCAAACGGGCCAGTTATATTCGGGTAATTATGCTGGAATTGAACCGGATTGCTAACCACTTGATGTGGGTAGGGCCGTTTTTGGCGGACGTGGGAGCCCAAACTCCATTTTTCTATACTATGCGCGATCGCGAACCGATTCTCGATTTATGGGAAGCAGCCACAGGTTATCGCATGGTGAATAATAACTATTTCCGCATTGGCGGAGTTGCGGCAGATTTGCCTTACGGTTGGGTAGATAAGTGCGAAGATTTCTGCGATTACTTCCTTCCCAAAATTGACGAATACGAACGTTTAATCACCAATAATCCTATCTTCCGCCGCCGGATAGAAGGCCTGGGTACTATCTCTCGCGCCGAAGCGATTAACTGGGGACTTTCCGGTCCGATGTTGCGCGGTTCCGGCGTAAATTGGGATTTACGAAAAGTTGACCATTACGAATGTTATGACGACTTCGACTGGGAAGTTTGTACAGAAGCTGCGGGCGATTGTTTGGCCCGGTATTTGGTGCGAATTCGGGAGATGCGCGAGTCAGTGAAGATTCTCTATCAAGCCTTGAAAGGACTCCCCGGCGGTCCTTACGAGAATTTGGAAGCGAAGCGACTGGAAAGCGGGCCAAAATCTGAATGGAATAGCTTTGACTATCAGTTTATTGGCAAAAAAGTTGCGCCGACTTTTAAGATTCCCAAGGGCGAACATTATGTCCGCGTTGAAAGCGGCAAGGGCGAGTTGGGGATTTATATTATCGGAGACGATAGTACATTTCCTTGGCGCTGGAAGATTCGGGCTGCGGACTTTAATAATTTGCAGATTTTGCCTCACATTGTGCGCGGCGTGAAGATTGCGGATTTGGTGGCGATTTTGGGAAGTATCGACATTATTATGGGTTCAGTGGATAGGTAGA
>DMYK01000043.1 GCA_003483675.1 Microcoleaceae cyanobacterium UBA11344 | reverse complement strand
CAGAAGTATTTTGGGCGATCGGCGTTTCTGGCTGGCTTTCTTTTTCAGCTAATATACCGGGAGTTTTCTCTGATGCTATTTCCTCGGCATTCTGAGGATTAGTCAAGGAATCAGTTGCTGTAATAGTGTCATCTTTAATTGCACTTAATGGTGCATCCTTGCTGATTCCAGTCAGGGTATCTTTGACTGCTGTATCTGACTGGGAACCTGATAGGGTTTCCGCAACAGTATTGCCACTTGCTGACCCGCTTAAACTGCTTTTGAGAATATCTGGAGCAATTAATGAATCATCTGATTTTTGGCTATTTGGCTCCGTAATCGCATTTTTTGAATTAAGCGTATCAGTCGGACTCGATAGCTTTTCTGGTTCAATAACTGGCTGAGTTTTGCTGTCAGCTATCAAAGCACTGCCGCCGATATTTTGACTGTTGCTGTTGCTTAAAGGGTTGAGGATGGAATTGTTGGTCGCACTTCCCGGTAAAGTGTCGGTTGTCAAAACATCATTTAACAAAAGGTTGCTTGAAACTTCATTTACGGTAGTCATTGAGATTGCACTCCTAGTCTGTGATTGAATAAAAAGTGATACAATAAAATAAAACCGAACGATCGCCCGTTTTTCCAAAAGTGCGATCGCCCTCTTGCTATTACTTACGGAATCCGGCCCAAGTTTTTACGCAAATCAGGAAACTTTTTTTCAAAACGGGCGATTCCCTACGCGCGTGCGAAGCTATCCCGTAGGGAATCGCCCTCTTGCTATTACTTACGAAATCCGGCCCAAGTTTTTACGCAAATCAGGAAACTTTTTTTCAAAAAGGGCGATTCCAGAAACCGGGTTTTTCACGAAAAGACGCATTCCAGCCCGCAGATTAGGTGAAAACCCGGTTTCTTTGGTCGGAGAACGAAGTGCAATATGTCAGATTAACCAATCGTTGAATTCAAAACTTTCTGTTGCTGTTTGCGCTTCATCCGCCAACTGGAAACAACAGCACCAAAAGCTAAAGTACCCAACACAGTAGTCGGTTCGGGAACTGATTCCGGGTCGTTAATCTGAGTTGTGTTGTTTCCCGTATCGAAACTAGCACCGACATGGACAACTTTATTAGGACTATATGAAAATAGGTTTTCGATAATTTTGATAGTTCGATCGCCGCCATTAGCATTGAGAACATGAGTCCCGATCGGAACATTCGAGGTCGAGAGTCCCTGCAAATTATTGACAAAAAAGTCAGACCCTACAGGCTGAGGATTAAGCAGTAAATTACCAACAAAAGAACCGTTAGCGGTGATGTTCTCAACACCGGTAAACAAACCATCGAAGCCGAAGTTAGTCAAAATTTGATTGGCAGTGTAGGCAAAATCATTATGATCCGTACCAATTAGAATACCGCCCCCTGCATTTTTGAGAGCTAAAGCTTGGTTGATTGTTGCTGCTGTCGTTGAAGGAGTGAGGGTCGTAGTTTCTTTGTTGCGAAAAAAGAAGGAACTGTCTAGAATAAATTCTGGCTGCTTGTTTGTCGCCCAAGCATTAATCGCGGCCAAGTCTACTGAGTTCAAAAGCGATGTTTGATAAATAGTCGTGTCGAACCAAATCTGGTTGTAAAACCCAACAGGCTTAGCATTGAGCGATAATCCGAGGCTGCCAGGAACCTGAGTCTGAACGAAATCAACATCGAATACTGTTCCGCCCTGATAATTTTCTAAGGTATTAGCGATCGCCCCGCGAAAAGCTCCTAAATTTCCAGTACCAAAACCGCGAGTTGAATTCAGGTAAAGAATGTTTGTTGTCGAAAGATCCCCGGACAAGGTTGCTGCTAAGGCTCCTGATGAGCTAGTCATCAGGGAAACTGCTACTGCAAATCCATTAAGAATCAGTTTGTGCAAATTTATCATGTTGCTCCTTTTTTATGTAACTCAAAGCCATCAGTTTTAAGCAACCATCTGCTCAACGCTGGTTGGTTTACTTCGTAGGAAAATATAGATATTGGCCGCAGGGGTACTCTGAGGTTCGATCGCCCTTTCCCCCAAAAGCCCGCGCGAGCGAAACTATCCCAAAGGGAATCGCCCCCTTGTCTTTACTTACGAAACAACCCCAAACTTTTTCCGCAAACCTCAAAACTTTTTTTCCAAAACCCCTCAAAAGTAAAGTTTTGTAACAATTTCCCCATAAATGCGTAAAAACTTCCGACGATATCCGAAATATAAATAGAACAAAACTTACGCACAGGGGGATAATTATGTCATTCTGAGCGAAGCGAAGAATCTCAGACCTTTGCAAAAGCGTCGAGAATGTGTAAGTCTTATAGAGGTTCCAACAGACAGCACAAAAATACTCAGAGGAGTGAGGAGATTCAGATGGACGAAATGCTTCGACAGTTAGCCCTGGAAGCTCAAAAGCACCCAGCCAGAAGCAAAGAGCGACAGATAGCATTAACCAAATTGATAGACCAAATTTACCGTCATAACAGACTTACTCGTCCCCACATAGATGACAACCTTCTTCATCTTTACGAAGACATTTACAGCGAAGCCCGGTTGAAAATAGTTGAGCATATCTGTCAAAACATTGACATCTATGATTCACAAAAACCAGTCATGGCTTGGGTGAATCACTTCTTTAATTTTAGATTTAAAGATGTGTGCGATCGATATAGAAGAGAAACAAGAATTAAATGTTTATCGGTAGATGACCTAGAAAGATTTGAACAAGAAGAATCGGAGATTTATCAACAAAATTATCCCCAGATGCAAATAATGGAGGATACCGAAAGACTACGTGAATTAATAGAAGAAGACCCAGACTATGTTTTCCGAAATAAAACAGTCAGAGGTCGTCCAGATATCACTTGGCAAGTTATAGCTTTAGCTAGATTAGATGATGAAACATGGGATACCATAGCTCAAAGATTTGGAGTAAGTATTTCAACTATCCAAACTTTCTTCGATCGAAATTTGCGGAAATTTTCAGATTACATTCGTAATAAATTACAGTAGGAATTGAGCGGAAGCGGAGAAATTAATGATGAGTAAAATGATTGAACCCATAACTTTCACAGTGCCACTATCCTTTGAAGCGCACGAAAT
>DMYK01000329.1 GCA_003483675.1 Microcoleaceae cyanobacterium UBA11344 | reverse complement strand
CTTTTCCCCATCGCCACAGCTACAGTATCCCACGGTAGCAGATTTTTTGCATCAATTATACCGAAAAATAGCAAAGTTTAGCAAAAAAAGAATATCTAAATCTGTACTATTCCTGACAAGAATCGCTCTCAATTAGGTGCATAATAAAAAGTTGGTTAAATTCAGGATGTAAATAGCAATGAGTCGCGCTAAAAAAGTTGTCCTAGCATATTCGGGCGGAGTCGATACCTCCGTCTGCATTCCTTACCTCAAAAACGAGTGGGGTGTTGAAGAAGTAATTACTCTGGCCGCAGATTTGGGACAGGGAGACGAATTAGAACCGATCCGCAAAAAAGCTTTAGCATCCGGTGCTTCGGAATCTTTAGTTATTGATGCTACCGAAGAATTTGTCAAAGACTATGCGTTTCCAGCAATTCAAGCTAACGCGCTTTACGAAAATCGCTATCCCCTTTCGACTGCCCTCGCTCGCCCGCTGATTGCTAAGCTGTTAGTAGAAGCTGCCCAAAAATACGGTGCTGATGCGATCGCCCACGGTTGTACGGGTAAAGGAAACGATCAGGTACGGTTCGATGTGTCGATCGGCGCACTAAATCCCAAGATTAAGATTTTAGCACCGGCGCGGGAATGGAAAATGAGCCGCGAAGAAACAATTGCTTACGGCGAGAAATGTGGCATTCCGTCGCCCGTGAAGAAGTCTTCGCCTTACAGTATCGATCGCAATTTGTTGGGAATGGCGATCGAAGCCGGAATCCTCGAAGATCCGTGGGTAGAACCGCCGGANNGAGGTTTATTTGATGACAAAGGCGATCGAACAAACTCCCAACACACCCGAATACCTAGAAATCGGTTTTGATTGCGGAAATCCTGTCAGTTTGAACGGCAAAGATTTATCACCAGTCGCCTTAATTTCCCAACTCAACGAAATAGTTGGAAATCACGGGATCGGGCGGATTGACATGATTGAAAACCGCCTAGTCGGGATTAAATCGCGGGAAATTTACGAAACCCCAGCGATTTTAGTTTTGATGCACGCGCACCGAGACTTAGAAAGTTTGACCTTGACAGCAGATGTCACGCGATACAAGCGCGGCATCGAAGAAACC
The DNA here is from genome assembly GCA_003483675.1 of Microcoleaceae cyanobacterium UBA11344. Lineage (GTDB taxonomy): Bacteria > Cyanobacteriota > Cyanobacteriia > Cyanobacteriales > Microcoleaceae > Microcoleus. Next base: position 2,306 of record DMYK01000329.1, on the reverse strand, counting down.
TACAGCCAAATGATTTACAACGGTCTTTGGTACAATCCTTTAAAAACAGCTTTAGACGCATTCATTCAGGACACGCAAAAGCGAGTAACTGGAACTGTGCGGCTCAAACTGTTCAAAGGAAATGCGACAATTGTCGGCCGCAAATCTGACAATTCCCTGTACAGTTTCGACTTAGCAACCTACGGCGCAGAGGACGAATTCGACCACAAGGCGGCCGAAGGATTTGTCTATGTTTGGGGACTGCCAACTCGCATTTGGTCGGAGAAGAATCGGGGTTAGAATTTGTTAACAGTCATGGAGGCAAAGAAACCGGGTTTCTATCAAAAATCTTGGCTTTCTCAACCAGAGATAGGAAGAAACCCGGTTTCTGGCTGTATCATATTAAGTTCCGTAGGGGCGGGTTCGCCGAGATGTTTGATCAGCATCGACAAATCTTATAAACCCGCCCCGCCCATACCAGGAGGATGCAACCGGATTTGATATAAAGTCCGTGCAACGCGAGACTAAGAGTAAGGTGGGCAATGCCCGCCTTATTTGTTAAAGTAGGGATAAAATAGTTGAAAATCTTATAAACTGCCATGACAGCCTCAATTGCGACAATTATCGAGACGAATATTACAGCAACTTCATCCCAATGGACAACCGCGACTTGGGAAGACTACCTGGCTGTTCGCGAAGATCGCAAAAATGATAATATCGGATTGTTCTTTAATTGCGATCGGCTTTTAATCATTGATATGGGAAAAGAAGGAATCAATCACGCCAGCATCAATAACTTGTTCACCATGTTATTTATTCTCTGGTTTAGTCAAACACCAGGACTGATATTCAGTTCTCTAGGCGGTTGCTTGCTGGAAAAACCGAAAAAACAAGCTGCTTCGCCAGATTTAATGATTTACGTCGGAAGCAATTACCCAACTTGGCAAACAGGAGAACGGCGTTATATTAATTTAGAACAGTGGCGAGTCCCTAATTTAGTTGGCGAAATTGCTGACACAACTTTAACCACAGATTTAGATGAAAAAAAACATCTTTATGCAGATTTAGGAATTCCCGAATATTGGGTTGTTGACGTGCAAGGTTTGCGGGTTTTTGCCTTTCAGTTGCAGTCAAACGGTAAGTATCAGGAATGCACGACTTCTGTCGCACTTTTGGGATTGCCAATTTCTTTATTGAATCAAAGTTTGGAACGTTTGAATGCAGAAACAAATGGCAGTGCGGCTATGTGGTTTGCTCAAGAAATTGCTAGGTTGAAAACAGAGTGAGTGTGCTATAATAGAAGTGGTGAGAATTGATCATCATAAAAACTAAATTGCAAATATGCCAAAATACCTGACAATTACAGAAGCGCAACAACAACTGCCAAAGTGGCCCGATGACTTAGCAGCAGAGCCAGCTATCATCACTAAGGATGGGAAACCGGCAATCATTGCGCTCAGTTTTAAACAATTTGAATCTCTGTTAGAAACCATAGAAATTCTCTCGGATCGCGAATTTATGGCTGATTTGCGATCGGGCATTCAACAAGCCCAGAGGGGAGAAACAATAGACTTACAACAGTTAAAAGCAGATTTAAAACTTTGACAGCACTGAAAAATGGAGCCTGTAGAATATCAAGTTATTTTGACTGCACAAGCGCGGCAACTATTTTCTGAAATCAAAGATCGGCGGGAGCAACAATTACTCTTAGCAAGATTGGAGAAACTTAAGCACGATCCAGAAAAGCAAGGGAAAGCTTTATCAGAAGAGTTGACTGGCTATCGCAGCATCCGTGCCGTAGGTCAGCGTTACCGAATCATTTATCAAATTTTACAAGATAAAGTGCTAGTTGTAGTAGTGGGAATAGGACGGCGCAAAGCAGGGGATAAACAAGATGTTTACACAGTAACGATGCGACTGTTAGTAGAGATGATGCTAGAGTCAGAAAGCGATGATGAATAATCGCGCCTTTTATGCCTACGCCTGACTTAATATTTCCAGAAACTCCTGGACAACTAGATCCGGTTGTTCGCTGCATCGGGTAGTATCGTAATGCTTGACAAGACAGATGCCGGAATCTATGAAAAGCCGGCACATTTCATCTTCTGTTGCGTTTTGATGGGATGATTCACTGTCAATTTTCAGTATCCCTAACTTGTTTTGGTGGAAGATCAGAAAGTCAGCTTTTTGGTTTTGTCTCCCTGCGGGTGTTGCGAGTCGAAGTTGGGAGTTGGGGATAAAGAGAGTGGAAGTGCGATCGAGTATTTCGGCAATTTTCACTTGTGCGTCGCAGTGAAAGCAAAAACCGTTCCAGTTAATTTCGTTTT
>DMYK01000330.1:2484-9623 GCA_003483675.1 Microcoleaceae cyanobacterium UBA11344 | reverse complement strand
CTGTTAAGGGCTATGAAACGCGATCGCTCATTGAAGCAGCAGATGCAGGCAAAGTCGATACGCTGATCTGTCTGGGCGGTAATTTGTATGGGGCGAATCCAGATTCAACTCAGGCCAAACGCGCTTTAGGTAAAATTGAAACAATCATTTACCTCGCAACTAAACCCAATTTAGGACATTTTAGCGGATTGGCAAAACACAATACAATTGTGATTCCTGTACTGAATCGATTTGAAAATCCCCACAAAACAACGGTGGAATCTGGGAATAATTTTGTGCGTTTAAATGAGGTGGGTGAAACTCATCTCAAAAATGCCGATCTGATTCCAGAGGTGCAATTTTTGACGGAATTAGCGAGCCGAATTCACGGCGAGTTTCCCGTAGATTGGCGCAAACTTCAAGACACAAAATATGTGAGACAACTGATTGCTAAAACTATTCCTGGCTATGAAAAAATAGCGACAATTGATGAAACTAAAGAGGAATTCACCATCAGCGGTCGCATTTTTACGGAACCTAAATTCCCTACTGATTCTGGCAAAGCGAAAATGTTTATTACGCCTTTACCAGTGCTGAAATTACCCGAAGCGAAAGAGTTTGGAGTATCTGAATCAGTGCGGGGTATAGTTGTGGCATTGATGACGGGACGCAGCTATTCTCAGCACAATACTGTGGTTTATAAAATTGATGACAAGTACCGGGGAATGCCGCACCGTAACTGCATTTTGATGAATCGTGTGGATGCAGAAAGTGCTGGTTTGCATGAACATCAGCGGGTTACGGTGCAGGGAAATGTGGGGAAATTGGAGAATGTTGAGGTGATTTATGGGGCTGTTCGTGTGGGTGCTGCTTTGATGTTTTATCCTGAAGTTAATGTGATTTTTAATGCGAGAATTGAAAGGCGATCGGGCACGCCTGCTTACAAGCGTGTACCTGCTTTTGTTTATGCAGAAGTTCGGCAACGGATTATGTAACGGATGTAACGGATGTTATGATTACCTTTGCCTTGTTCTTTCTGCATTCTTCCTTCTTCCTTCTTTTTTCTATAACTCACATTTTAGATGATTTTTAAGAACAGGCAAGATGCCTGTTCTACAAGGAGTTAATTTTTTGTGGGGTGGGCCGGAGAGCCTGCCCATATGCAAGTCTTAAATTAACTCTTGATTTGCAATGCTCTACCTCGCCAAGTCCATCCCCAACCGGTTTCTGTTTTAATCGCAGAGGCGATCGCAATTGCCGCGACTAACGTTCCTCCCAAACCTCCCAACCACCAGTATTTCGTCGAACAATCGGAAATCTGGGCACCCAAACGTCGCAAATTGTACTGTTGCCAAATTACTATTATTGCTAACAGGAAAGAAGACCCTTCGACTACGCTCAGGGGCCACATAGTCGAAGGGTTCAGGGGCCACATAGTCGAAGGGTTCAGGGGCCACATAGTCGAAGGGTTCAGGGTAAAAAGAGGAAATAGGGAAATTATCTGTTTCAGAATAATGAATAATCCTATCCAGGGAATTGGATAGAGAAATAACATAATTGCTGCCATGTAAACCATCAATCCCCAACTGCGGTGAGCACCCAGATACAAATTCTTCGTCCAGCCTTCCCACAAGGCGCTCCAAGACCGATACATCCGCACAAATGCCAAATTTGACCCTGCATAAAGTCCTAGCTTTAAACCCGCACGTTTGATGCGTCTAGCTAGTTCTACATCTTCGACAATTTCGCTGGCAACTGATGCGTGACCGCCGATTTTTTCATAAGCCGATCGCCTAAATAACATGAACGGCCCTGCGGCAAAAGCACTGTCTGTTGTCGGATCATTGACGGCGGTAAAGTCGAAGCAAACTGCTAGGTGATTGAACATTAACGGCTGCACTAACCACTCGGCAAAACACTCGCAAACCAGTGCGGGCATACAGGTTAGTAAGTCTATTTTTTCGGTTTGGACTGTTTCAATGGCGGTTTCGATCGCCCCGGGTTTGAGCCGCACGTCGGCATCAATAAATAATAAGAATTCTCCGGTTGCTACCTGGACAGCTTCGGCGCAGGCCCAGTTCTTGCCCGCCCAATATTGGTTGGCTGGTCGCGCTTGACCTGCTAATATTTTGAGGCGGGGGTCATTAACCTGCTGTTGCAGAGTTTGGGCGATCGCCAGTGTGTCGTCTGTCGATCGATCGTCTACGATCAAAACTTCTAGGTTGTTCACAGACAGCGGTGTACTCTGCAAAATGGCGATCGCGCAATCCCGAATATTCTCGGCCTCGTTGTATGCTGGTACGATGACTGAAACTTTAGGGAACTGAGCGGTGGACGGGGATAACTGCTGAGCCGAACTTGGGCTGGTTCGAGGCGCGTTTTTGACTGATCGGCGTAAATTCTTAGTGTAGGCTGTACTGACAATTAGGGAAAAAATTAGCAGGGTTAACAATATCAAAGTGAACTGACCTCAAAATTTCGGTGCGGGTACGCAGTTGACCTGCTTAAATATTACAATGTGATTGAACAAAATTTGTATCAGGCAAGTGATTAACCTGAGATCAGCCTGACACTGCGGTCGACATCGAGATAGTGCTTGAGGATGACCTCAACGCTATTCTCGCAGCAAGCGGCTAGCAATACTAATGCTGATGAATTCTCTTTGTTGAGCCATGCTGTCAAGGTAATGTAAGTGTGACGGGCATTATAGGGGGGCAAGTAACTGCTAATTTTACCTTCTTCTATCAAGCGTGTTACAACGCCGGGATAGTAGTAGGTTTTACCTTTAGTTGATGATGTTTTACCTAGCCACAAAAACCCGTGACGCTCGCTATTCCATGTCCGCCCATTCTCTTGTTTAAACACCAAGTCTTTGGGTTTAGTGTCATCAGGTTTAATCCGTTTTAACAATTCTGTTAAACGCGGGTAAAGGTAGAACTGCCTGACGCTGTTATTCTTGGTGACTTTTATGTCTTTGATAGTTCCCGAATAACTCTTGTTGAACCATATCAAATCCTTCTCAAACTTGATGTTATCCCAGACTAGCGCAAAAGCTTCACCGGGACGACAACCAGTTAAAAACAGAAACTCGATTAACGGGGCTATTTGGCGCTCATTCACTTTGTCAGACTCATAGAATGCTGCGATGATAGTGTCGCGCTCTAGAGCTGTAAAAGCACGTTTGTCCGCTTCTAAAGCATCCTCGCATTTAGCGTCCCGTACCTCCCACCACTTCCAGACTTCACCATCCGCCCCCACAACCGACTTGTATTTGTCGCGGGTATCAGGTTTGACTTGTTTGTGGAGTTCGTGAAACGGGTTAACCGTCATCTTTATTTTGCCTTGACTTTGAGCGCGCAAAAATGCTTCATTGAGTGCAAAGAATAGGTTTGACTTAACCACCGGATTCAATTCAATCAGAAGCAGAAATTCCACGATTTCAGTGCCTAATGGCTGATCCCAAATACCTTTGCCAGTGTCTGAGAACTTCTTAGTTTTTGCGTCCCATTTTAGGCCTTTAATGGCATAAGTGGAGGTACACAAGTACCGCGATTTAAACGTACTTGCCTCAATCTGACTTTGCTTCCACACTAGATATTCCTCCCACATAGCGCCTACAGTCATCTCGGGCTCTAGCTGCTTTGTACCGGGGAGCTGTAATACATTAGCCAATTTGGCGTATTTAGCGCTACCGATCCCGTATTTAGCAAGTGTGCAATCGAACAGTTTTTCCCACTCTGGATGATCTAAGTCGGCCTCCATTGCGATCGCAATTTGTGTAGCGCGCTTCCTATCCTCTGGATTGTCACCGAAGCCGTGCTTACCTAAGTATAGATACTTTGGCTTACCTTTTAGTGACCTCCCCTCCAACAGCTCCCACAAGGGAGTGTGACGCTTAGGAAACTGTAGTCGCAATGTACCGCGGTCGGAACACACTTTTACATCGCAATCGACCTGTACCGTTTTTTGGGTTTTCATGGCTTAAATTCCTGAAACTATTGATTTGTCAAGGTTCTGTGTTTCTCGATTAAATCTAGATTATTGCTGACGCTATGTAGATTATTGATTTATGTGCATAAGGTTAATTCAATATAGCACACATTGTGACCATATTTGCTAATATTACAGCAAAAAGCTAGTCGATCGCCCGGAAAGTTATTTTGGCGATCGCTCTTGCTATAATTTGTGAGCATCTTGCGCTCAACCTGGCTTGATGGGTCAAACCCCTCACCCAGTCGGCGACGGAAAAACCGAGGATAGATATCAGTTGTCAGAGGATAGTGCAATGGGTGAATTTCTTACAGTCGATATATTGGCAGATGGGATAGCAATACTGGGTGCTTTGGGCTTCTTCTTTTTGGGATATCAAGCTTTGCAGATGTTGGAAAGATAAAGTATTAGTCCATTGAGCCTCCTGACAAACGATGGGCTCCTCGCTCCCCCCTAGCGAGCGGGCGGGCCAGGGGGCACCGCCCCTACAAAGGGGGACAAGAGCATTCTTTCGTCAACCCCTACTCCCCTTTTTAAGGGTGATTTAGGGGGAGCGAGGCTTCGCTATAAAAAATAGCAATTCCTGCCAACAGTAAAACTGTTTCTTGCGAAAATCAACCAAAAAAAGGCTGCGTTATTATCATGGTGAGCCAACTTTTAGATGGACGCTATCAAATCATTGAAGTCATAGAAACAGGAGAATTTGGACTCAACTATCTAGCCAAAGATATTCGCCGTCCGGGTGAACCGCAATGCTTCGTTAAACACCTGCGTCCGGGGACTAGCGAACCGGAATTAATTAATACTACGCGCCGTCTTTTTCTAAAAGAAGCCGAAGTTCTAGAAAAGCTCGGTCAACACGACCAGATACCTCAGCTATTCGCTTTTTTTGAAGAAAATGAAGAATTCTTCTTAGTTGAATCCTTTGTGGCTGGTCATTCCCTATCAACAGAGATTGTCCCCGGAAAACCTCTCACTGAAGAAAAAGTAATTCTTTTGTTGAAGGAACTGTTAGAAATTTTAGTATTTGTACACGGGCAGGGAGTAATTCATCGAGATATAAAACCGGGAAATTTAATCCGTCGCTATTCAGATAATAAGTTAGTTTTGATCGATTTTGGCTCGGTGAAAGAAATCCACATAGCTCAAAGACAAGCGCCGGTGACTGTGCGGATCGGGACAATGGAATATATGCCGATCGAACAATTTCAATACAACCCGCAACTCAATAGCGATATCTACGCTTTGGGAATGATTGGCATCCAAGCAATCACAGGTTTGCCAGCTTACGATTTGCCAAAACTGCGAGATTTGAAAAATTCCCAGAAAGGCGAAATTATTTGGCGGCATTTAGCAGTGTGTTCCCAAGGGCTAGCCGATGTTTTAGACAATATGGTGTGCTACGATTTTCGCGAACGATATCAGTCGGCGGCGGAAGCTTTAGCCGACTTGAGAAAAATAGGCGATCGCTCGAAAGCACGAATTCCGAAACTAACAGTATATCGCGAAGAAGTCGGTAGACGCACCAGCACTCGTGGTGACATTACACTTGTCGGCCGAAGAATATTAGACGAACTGTGCGTCAGTTTAGAATTGCTGCCAGAAGAAGCAGAAGCAATCGAAGACGATGTATTGAATCCTTACCGAAAATACAGGGAAAAAGGGGAACGCTACGAACAAGCACTGCAAGAAGCAATGCAGCAAGAATATCCCTTTTCTGTCGCAACTCGCGAAGAATTAAAACGCTTGCAGCAAGTTTTAGGACTGACAGACGAAGATGCATCGAGAATCGAAGAATTAGTCGTTCCTAAATCTTTATTATCGAAATTGTACAAGGCAATTTCCACAGTTTTAGAAGGACACCGCAAGTCCAACACTGCGCCAGCAGAAAGCATTTCTCCACTCAACTTGCAGGCCAATTCGGCTCCATCCCCCCTGGTTAATTTGAACGGAAAAACCGACTTGCAGGTCAACAGTGCAGCAGCGATTGTCCAGAAAGAAACTAGCAAGTTCAATCCTTATCTGATCGGGGCAACCCTTGCTGCTATTTTAGCTGCGATCGGGGGAATTTACGGATATCTCAAATGGCAAGAATGGCAGCAGCGAGTGGGGATAGAATCCCAAGCACTGGCTCAAATTAATGCCCTTTATCTAGAAAGCAATTATGAAGGCTGCATCGGCGAAATACCAAAAATTGCCAACACTTCCAGTAGCTACACGTCAGCTCAAAACTTGCAGAATCAGTGCGAAGCAGGCCTCCGCTGGAAAAATGCCAAAGTCAAAAATTTTGCTCAACATTCAGATGCAGTTGGAGCCGTTGCTTTCAGTCCAGACGGCTTGATGTTAGCCAGCGGTTCCAAGGACAAAACTATCCAAATTTGGGATTTAGCTACAGGCAAGTCAATCCGCACTTTTGAGGGAGATTCATCCACCATTTGGTCGGTTGCTTTTGACTCAAACGGCACGCGACTTGCCACAGGTACTGGTTTTTGGAGAGTGATGCTGTGGGATTTGAAAACAGGGCAATCGATGAGCAGTCTCGACCATGCTGCTTCTGTTTGGTCAGTCGCTATTAGCCACGACGGACAACTAATTGCTAGCGGCAGTGGAGACAAGACAACGAAGATTTGGGATGCGGTCAATGGCCGGTTAATTCACAATTTGCCAGACCACACAGATTTTGTTTATTCTGTGGCTTTTAGTCCCGATGACAAAACTTTGGTCAGCGCTTCTAAGGACAATAAAATTACAATTGTTGATGTGGCAACCGGGAGGTTGCTGAAGACTATTGATGGTCATGCTGACCAGGTGAGGTCGGTTGCTATTAGCCCTGACGGACAAACATTAGTTAGCGGTTCTTATGATGAAAGTATTAAAATTTGGCATCTCGAAACTGGGGAGCTAATTCGTTCTCTTAAGGGACATTCTGATGATATTGTATCGGTTGCTATCAGTCCAGACGGAAAATTTATTGCTAGCGGGAGTAAGGATAAAACTATTAAAATTTGGGATTTGGCTACCGGAGAATTGTTGAATACTTTGACAGGACATTTAGATCAGGTTTATGTGGTGACTTTTAGTCCAGATGGTAAAACTATTGCTAGCGGCTCTAAAGACAATAGTATTAGGTTGTGGCTGAGGTAGTCATGAGTTATAGCAGTCGCCAAGGC
>DMYK01000330.1:2175-2468 GCA_003483675.1 Microcoleaceae cyanobacterium UBA11344 | reverse complement strand
ACAGCCTTGGCGGTTGCTATATTATTGCTTGGTTATGAGTGATTAGTTATGAGTTATTATTGCTTGGTTATGAGTGATTAGTTATTGGTTATTAGCACAACTAAAAACCCATAACCAATCACCAATAACAACCAACAAATCACCAATAACAACCAACAAATAACCAATCACCAATCACCACCAAAAAATCACAAATAACTCTTGACTAATGACTATTGAAATTGACCGCTAATTTCGTAGGCGATCGCCCCCAAAGACGCCAAACTAGCTAGGATCAACAATCCGGCCGGCAT
>DMYK01000330.1:1976-2109 GCA_003483675.1 Microcoleaceae cyanobacterium UBA11344 | reverse complement strand
AGTTGCGCGGTGCCGGCAAAAATTAGCAGCGAACCGCTAACGAGACCGGAAATTAGCGAGGCTTGGCTTTTGGCCTTGACATAACCCATGATGCCGCCAATCAGTGTTAGAATGCCGTAGCCGATCGCCGCTG
>DMYK01000330.1:0-1923 GCA_003483675.1 Microcoleaceae cyanobacterium UBA11344 | reverse complement strand
CAAATTGTTAGAAAATTTATTAAACCCCGCTGGGATATCTAACTGTTATACAATTCCGATTATGTCAGCCCTAACTTCCGGTGCGATCGCCCAAATCCGCTACCTCCAACGCCAAGCAGCATCCCTGCTGCTGTATCAATCGGTGCTGACAAGCCCCGCAGGTAAAGCCTTTCTCGACTTGCTGCAAGCCCTGCACCACAGCGAGGTCAGCGGTTTTGACTGCCTCGCAGCTTACGGAAACTGGTTTAAAATTCAGGCTGCTCAAAATTTGAGCTGGAGAGATGATCTAATTTCCCAAATTCTCAAAGACGAAAACCCCTTTTCTCGTCGAGTTCAACAAACAGATTTTGCGAGTTTACCCCCCGCTTTGGTGGAAGCCGCCAGACAGGATTTACAAGTGTTGCAAAATCTTTACGAATGCAGTGGCGACCAATTGGGTAAGTGGGTGCGGGTGGCAGGTCAACTTGAGGCAGTACCTCCGATTTGGCATTCAGAAACTGTAGCAGAAAACGCCAAATTGCCGCTACATGGCAAACTGGAAAAATGGTCGAGTGCTGCGTCAGCTTTGGCAGAACATTATCGACAGTTTGGTACTGGTTTGTTTGCTGAATCTCGCGCTTTTCAGTGGCGAAACGGGCAGTTAACGAGTATTTCTCATCCCGATCGCATAACTTTGAAAGAGTTAGTTTGCTGCGATTGGCAACGAGATGCGATCGTCAAAAATACGGAGTTTTTGCTGGCTGGTTATCCGGCTTTGCACGTTTTGCTTTATGGGAGTCGCGGTTCGGGCAAGTCTTCTTTGGTGAAGTCGCTGTTAAATGAGTTTGGCGATCGCAATCTGCGCTTGATTGAAGTATCTAAATCTGATTTGCAAGATTTGCCGCTAATTGTAGAACAGTTGCGGGGAGTTCCTCAAAAGTTTATTATTTTTGTGGATGACCTTTCTTTTGAGGAAGATGATGATGCTTTTAAAGCCTTGAAAGTGGTTTTAGAAGGGAATGTAACAGCCAAAGCTCAAAATGTAGCAGTTTACGCAACATCTAATAGGCGACATTTAATTCGAGAGTTTTTTGACGACAGGCCACGCCCCCGCGATGGTGATGAAATTCACGCTTGGGATACGGTGCAGGAAAAACTTTCATTTAGCGATCGCTTTGGCTTGACTTTAACTTTTGAACCAGCCGATCAAAACACTTATTTAACAATTGTCGCACATCTGGCACTGCTGGCTGGAATCCAACTCGCACCTGAAGATTTGGAACATCGGGCTAAAGAATGGGCCACACGTCGTAATGGGCGATCGGGTCGAACAGCGCGGCAGTTTGTTGATTTTCTGCAAGCAGAATTAGCTTTTTCTGAGAAGTAAATTATGGGGTTTGTAGGGGCGGGTGAATGCGAAAAAAATTGATTGCATCACAGACAAATGCAGAGTTTTGTGTGATGAATTGCGGTTTGGGATTTGAAGGGAGGCGAGACAGCGGAAAATTCTTAATTTTTTCCTAATTTTGTCGATCGTAAATAATCAACCAAACTTGATATAATTAGCTAAATCCCTAAATAAACCTCCCGAGCCAAGCCTTCGGAGGATGGTACTAATCCAAAACTAGACGAGGAAACTACGATGGGTTTATTTGATAAAGTATCTCAGACTCGCCAACAAAGCGATGTCACGTTAGGGCCAGCAGAAGCATTTGCAGCGATCGCACTAATTGCCGTAGCAGCCGATGGTTACATTAATGACAGCGAAAGCCAAGCGATTAGCATGACGCTATCTCGGATGCAACTGTTCAGAAGCTATCCGAATGACGTGATGAAAAAAATGCTCGATCGGCTGCTGATGATTCTGCAAAGGCAAGGAGTTGATGTATTATTTAATGCGGCTTTAGCAACACTTCCAGACGAACTTAAAGAAACAGTTTTTGC
>DMYK01000595.1:1104-3355 GCA_003483675.1 Microcoleaceae cyanobacterium UBA11344 | reverse complement strand
TCGGCTTTAGACAAAAGCCCAGAAACTGATAAAGTTAATACTGATCTCTGTTAAATCAAAAACTATTGGTGGTTGAATCAAGTAACCTATGCAGGAGAGTTCTTGGCCAGAAAACAACGCTCGCAGCGAGCTTAACTTGGAAATCCCTGATTTAGCTCAAGAAGAGGACAAGGGTTTTATGTCAAAGTCGAATCAAGGCAAGGTATTTGTGATACCCCCTGGCGACAGGGAGTTTGACATCGAAACAAAAGCAGAGCTGCCAGTTTCAGTGTCAGTGCCCGGTTCTGCCTCTTTTCCTCAAAATCTGTACCGGGGACGCCGGGGCAAAGCGGCTGTAGTGCTGAGCGTGATCTGGGGCGGCACGATCGCCCTGCACTTGGTTTCTTGGGGTGCCTGGGTAATATGGGGGTTGACGGGACTGCTGTGGATGCACCTAGGTCGAGTTGTGTTTGCTTCGCCCAAACCCGTACCGTCGCCTCTTGAGGATGAAAATCAAGAGGATTGGCCCTACGTGTCGCTGCTGGTGGCGGCGAAAAATGAGGAAGCGGTAATTGCCAGACTGGTAAAATCCATCTGCAATTTGGATTATCCGATCGACCGTTACGAACTTTGGGCGATCGACGATGATAGCACTGACAGCACCCCGTTGATCTTGGAACAGCTAACCAAACAATACCCGCAGCTCAAAGTATTTCGCCGAGGGGCCAAGGCCAGCGGTGGCAAGTCGGGAGCCTTAAACCAAGTTTTGCCTCTGACTCGCGGGGAATTTGTGGCGGTATTTGATGCCGACGCAACTGTGACGGCGGACTTGCTGCGACGGGTGCTGCCGATGTTCGAGCGGGCGCAAGTCGGAGCAGTGCAAGTCAGAAAAGCGATCGCCAATGCCCCTCTGAATTTTTGGACTCGCAGCCAAGCAGCAGAAATGGCCCTGGACAGTTTTTTCCAGCAACAGCGGACGGCGATCGGCGGCATTGGAGAATTGCGCGGTAACGGCCAATTTATGCGCCGCACAGCCTTGGAAAGCTGCGGAGGCTGGAACGAGGAGACGATTACCGACGACCTGGATTTGACGGTGAGGCTGCACTTAGACCAGTGGGACATTGAATTTCTAGCTTTTCCCGCCGTGTCAGAAGAAGGAGTCACTAACGCCAGATCTCTGTGGCACCAGCGCAATCGCTGGGCTGAAGGTGGCTATCAGCGCTATCTTGACTACTGGCGACTAATTTTTCGCAACCGGATGGGAACTGGGAAAACTTGGGATTTATTTGGGTTTTGGGTAACTCAGTATCTCTTGCCCACAGTAGCGCTGCCCGACTGTTTGATGTCGATTGTGCTGCGCCGGATGCCGATCGCCAGTCCCCTAACTGTGATGACTGTCACCCTGTCTGTGGTGGGAATATTTGTCGGTTTGCGCCGCACTCGCACAGAAACCACCAAATTTGACCTGAAGAGAGTTGTTGCCACCTTGCTGGAAACAATACAGGCTACTGTGTATATGTTCCACTGGCTGCTGATCGGGATGGTGACGGCTCGGATTTCCGTGCGGCCCAAACGGCTAAAATGGGTCAAAACCGTCCATCGAGGCACTGATTAGCCGATCGGTAATAGTCAAGTCGGGCGATCGTCCAATCGCTAATCAGTAATCGGTAATAGAAAAGTCGAAAATTCAAAGCTCAAATCCAGGATTTTTAACCTTTAACTTGAAAAATTACCAATTACTAATGGCTACTTATATCATGTCCGGTTGAATAGTTATAATACTTTTGTTCGACCAGACCCGATGCCCTAGGCCCCTAGAGGATTTATAAGCAATTAATCGGACTTGATATTACTAATTGCTTGTTGCTAAATACCCGTTACCCGTTACTGATAATGGATTTGTTAGAGTACCAAGCTAAAGCTTTATTTCGCCAGATGGCAATCCCAGTTTTGCCTTCCCAGCGGATTGACAATCCCGCAGACCTCAAAGGGCTGAAAATACCCTACCCAGTTGTACTCAAGTCGCAAGTGCGGGCGGGCGGACGGGGGAGGGCTGGCGGCATCAAGTTTGTGGAAAACACGATCGATGCAGTGGCTGCTGCTCAAACAATTTTTAATTTGCCGATCGAATCGGAGTATCCCCAAGTCTTACTGGCAGAGGCTAAGTACAACGCTGACCAAGAATTGTACTTGGCGGTACTCCTAGACCCCGTGGCGCGACGCCCCGTACTTTTGGGATCGAAACAAGGAGGCATGAATGTAGAAGGGGCGA
>DMYK01000595.1:0-1075 GCA_003483675.1 Microcoleaceae cyanobacterium UBA11344 | reverse complement strand
CCCTTCTACGCGAGGCGTCTGACGCTGAAAATGGGATTGCAGGGAGACTTGATTCAGTCGGTGAGTACCATAGTCGAAAAAATGTACCGGCTGTTTGTCGAAAAGGATCTAGATTTAGTAGAAATCAATCCTCTCGGCATCAGTCCGACGGGAGAGGTAATGGCTTTAGATGGCAAAGTCAGTGCCAACAACGATGCCTTGGGGCGGCACCCAGACTTGGCTGTACTCTCCGGTAAAAGGCAAAGCAGCGGATTGCCAGGGGAGAGGAGAAGTCCCTATGCCCCAGCCTCGCGCCAGAATTCCCACAAGAACGTGCTACAATCGGGCCCACAGTTTGAACCCAACTCTCAATCCCAAATCTCCAATTCCGAATCCCTGAACTTGGTAGAACTAGAAGGGAATATCGGGATTTTGTGCAACGGAGTGGGTCTGACGATGGCAACTCTGGATGCTGTGGCCCACGCCAAAGGAAAACCAGCTAATTTTGCGAATCTGGGTTCACTAGACCGCTATGAGGCAGCAGATGCCCTGCGCGATCGCGCTGAGTTGGGTCTGGAGTTAGTCGGGAGAGAGAAAAACGTCAAGGTGTTACTGGTGAATATCTTGGGCAGTGTCTCGAAGAGCGATGAACTGATCGCTGCGGTGGCGGGCTATCTGGAACGGAAAACTCGCGCCAACCGCCAGATTCAGGTTGTGCTGCGCCTGGGGTGCGATCGAGACTCTGTTAAAGAGCGCTTGGGCCAGTTGCCGGTACACCTCGCAGCCACTTTGGATCAGGCTGTGGCGCAAGCTGTATCCTTGGCTAAATAGTCCACTCTTGCGCCAGAAAGTAGAAGGCACTAATGAATTTAACTCCTGAGAGCAAAGTCCTAGTACAGGGCATTACAGAATCTCCCGCGTCAACCCGGGCGGCCCTGATGATGAAAGCATACGGCACGAATGTAGTCGCCGGTGTGAGTCCCGGTCGGGGGGGGCTGGAGTTGGAGGGAATTCCGGTTTTTGATTTGGTGGAACAAGCAGTGGCGGCAGTTGGTCACATTGACATTACGGTAATTTTTGTGCAGCCTTACTCGGT
>DMYK01000534.1:5068-5238 GCA_003483675.1 Microcoleaceae cyanobacterium UBA11344 | reverse complement strand
GTACTAGCAGTGGCGATCGCACCAGACGGAAAAACAGCAATTTCGGCATCAAGGGATGAAACGCTGAAAATCTGGGACACCGAGACAGGCACTGAAGTTAGAACCCTCACGGGTCACACTAACTGGGTAAGTGCAGTGGCGATCGCACCCAACGGCCTGATAGCGATTTC
>DMYK01000534.1:0-4881 GCA_003483675.1 Microcoleaceae cyanobacterium UBA11344 | reverse complement strand
ATCTGTGGGTTGTAACGAAGTATTTCGGTAAAAACCCGGTTTCTGGGGCCTGGGCGATTCACCATCAATTATTCAAACTAACTCTGACACTCTCAGCCGCCCTTCCATAGGTTCATACTCATCCTCTAAAAGCCAATACTGTGCCTCATCATAACTCTGACTAGAAAACACAACTTTATAACCCTCAGCCGGATCGTAGATNNCGACAATTTCCCTCAGCATCACTGAGTAACAAAAGCAGATAAGGAGGTGAAAGATTTGGATCGATCCATACCTCTGTAAACTCCCAGTTATTCTTGACTAAATCGGCTTCGAGGGGTAGCGTGGTATCGGTTTTCAGCATCAACTTTTATCTCCCCATAGTAAAGTAAAAGATGGCTACCATCCGGGTCAACTCTATAACCAATTGATTCAACAAAAAACATACCATAACGATCGTAGCCGCGAATTCTACCTGTAAATTCTCCATCTTCTATGATAGCTTGAGCTACCTGATTCATAGTAGCCTCATTGTTAAAAACATGAGCAGCACGTCCTTTATACCGCCGGGTTTTTTGTATTCTAAAATCTAAAATCCAAACTCTAAAATGAAATGCCCCACACAACAGTAATACTCGCCATGAGTGCCGATGGCAAAATTACAGATGTCGCCCTCACCGCCGCCAGATTCGGTTCAGCTAACGACAAATCTCACCTAGAAGAACAAGTCGCCGCCAGTGACGCAATTCTCTTCGGAAACGGCACTTTACGCGCCTATGGAACCACTCTGAGAGTCATTTCGCCGGATTTGGTCAAACAGAGGGAACTGCAAGGGAAGCCCCCACAACCGGTGCAAATTGTCTGTTCGCGATCGCGCGAATTTGACCCCAACTGGCGATTTTTCCAGCAACCGGTTCCCCGCTGGCTGCTAACTGGGCAAGACGGGGATACGGCAGAAGAGGAGACGGCAATGCCGTTTCCCTACCCGATGAAAGATGGGGAAACGGCAGAAGAGGATACGGCAATGCCGTTTCCCTACCCGATGAAAGACGGGGATACGGCAGAAGAGGAGACGGCAATGCCGTTTCCCTACGCGATGAAAGACGGTATGTTCGATCGCACTTTAACAACCAAAACCACAGCAGGAGAAATTGATTGGATTGATGCGTTTCAACAGCTAGAAACCCTCGGTATCAAACGTTTGGCAATTTTGGGAGGCGGAAAACTTGTCGCGTCTGTGCTGGCTGCTGGCTTGATAGACGAGCTCTGGCTGACGGTGTGCCCGTTAATTTTGGGCGGCGTGGATGCACCGACACCCGTTGAGGGAAAGGGTTTTTTAGCGGATTTAGCGCCGAAATTGGAGCTTTTGGCGGTAAAACAGGTGGGGCAAGAGGTGTTTTTGCATTATCGGGTCGATCGAACAGGGGAAATTATATTAAGTTAAATGAAGTTCGATCGCTCTACGCTCAAATCTCCCTATGCTGAAACAGCCAAAACCTCAATATTCTGTAGCCTGGATTAGCAAATTAGCAGACATCTCGCAAGCATCCTGGGATGCCTTGGCGATGCCGCTCAAAACGCCTTTTCTTGAATGGGATTGGCTGAATAATCTCGAAACTTCCGGTAGTGCGACAGGTAAAAACGGTTGGCTACCACATCACTTGACAGTCTGGCGAGACAAACAGTTGATTGCTTGTGCACCACTTTATGTCAAAAGTCACAGCTACGGCGAATTTGTATTCGATAATCAGTGGGCTGATTTAGCTCAACGTTTGGGTATTGAATACTATCCGAAATTGATGGGAATGACTCCGTTTACTCCCACAGAAGGCTATCGGTTTTTGATTGCTGATGGCGAAGATGAAGATGAATTAACGGGAATAATGGTAAGTGCGATCGACCATTTTTGCGATCGCCACAATATCTCTGGTTGCAATTTCCTGTACGTCGAGCCCGCATGGCGCGAACGCATGGAACAACACGGTTTTAGCGCTTGGCTGCACCACAGTTATATTTGGCAAAATCAAAGCTATCAAAGTTTTGATAACTATCTAGGCGCATTTAATGCCAATCAGCGCCGCAATATCAAGCGCGAACGCAAAGCTGTTGAAACAGCAGGTTTGTTGGTGAAAACTTTGACTGGCGATGAAATTCCCCAAGCGATGTTTGCCCAAATGTATGCTTTTTATGAGAATACTTGCGACAAGTTTGGCTGGTGGGGAAGCAAGTATTTGACTAAGCGATTTTTTGAACAGTTGCATGACAATTATCGCGATCGGGTTTTGTTTGTCGCCGCCTATGACAAGGAAGATGACAGACAGCCGATGGGAATGTCTTTTTGTCTGTATAAGGGCGATCGACTTTACGGGCGTTATTGGGGCAGTTTGCAGGAAATTGACTGCTTACACTTCGATGCTTGTTACTATACACCGATCGAATGGGCGATCGATCGGGGCATCCAAACCTTCGATCCAGGTGCCGGCGGGCGGCACAAAAAACGGCGCGGCTTTCCAGCTACGCCAAATTATAGTTTGCACCGATTTTATAACAATCGTCTGGCGCAAATTCTCAAGTCTTATATTGGTCAAATCAACGAAAGAGAACAGGCAGAAATTGATGCAGTCAACGAGGATTTACCTTTTACTCAGTTACCCCTTTTGTCACTAGGCGATTGAAATCGCTGATTATTTTGGGGTAGGGAAAAGGCATTGCCTTGTCCTCCTAAAGAAATAAGGTGGCTCTGATATTAGTTATTAGTTATTGTTAGCAGCTAACTAATAACTAATAACTAATAACTAATAACTAATGACTAATTCAAAAATACTCTCCCGTCTTCCTGAATATCCATTGATTTTGTATCAGTGCCCAAATCAGTTGTGGCGCCAAAACTGACTTGCAACATTCCCGGCGTAGCAGTTGCTTGGGGGCGCACCAGCAGCAATCCGCCGTCTGGGCGCTGGTAAGTGAGGGTGATTGGGGTTTTCAAGTTTTTGATCGAAATTTCTGATTGTTCGCCCAGAGTGCGGGATTGACCCATCCCAAGCACTTGATAATTGATGACTGCATTGGTGCTATTGACCAGTTTGATTGTCACCATACCTTCTGTGGGCGTGACTCTGGCGCTTGGCATCGGAAATCGGGGCGGGACATCTTGGGGCGTGGTAGGCTTCCCATTGGTGCTCGGAGTCTCATCGGGAGTTGGTTGGCTGACGGGCTTTCCATTTGTTGAGGGAGTGGGTTGGGAAACTGGTTTTCCTTGAGGTGGCGGGCCGCCGGCAAGGGAAATGGTGGCGAGACTTACCAGCAAACCTGTGCTGGCTGATGCTAACAAGCTGAATTTTTTGAACGGTAGATTGTGGTGAAACATAAATAAATAACTCCTCACGAGTTCGATCGAGGTTTTCCAACTAATGTTAATCTATGGCGGAATTGAATCTCGATCGTGCGACTGAGGCGCGAGGTAGGAAGAATCAGGGTTTGAGGGGTAGATTTTTTTGATTAACCACAGAGGGCGCAGAGGGCGCAGAGGAAGAGGGGAAGAGGGGAAGAGGGGAAGTTTTAGGGGTGAGATGTTTCTGATTTGTGGGCTGGGAGGGTGACGGTAATGGCTGTACCTCGATCGACTTGGCTGTCTATGTGGATTTGGCCGCGGTGATTTTCGATAATGGCTTTGGCGATGGCTAATCCTAAACCGGAACCGGCGGCGCTGCGGTGGGTGCGGGCGGGATCGGCGCGGTAGAATCGATCGAATATGTGCGGCAGTGATTCTGGGGAAATGCCGATACCGGTGTCTGTTACTTTTACTTGCAGTGCTGGATTTAACATCGACGAAGTTATTTTGCTTTTGACTGCAAGTTGCAATTCTACTTGAATTTCGCCGCCAGAGGGCGTGTACTGTACGCAGTTGCTAAGGAGATTGGTAAACAGTCGGGCTAGTTGATCCCAGTCGCCTAAGACTGTAAAATTGTCTTCTGTGTTGGGTGAATCGACTATTTCTAAGGATAAAGAGAGATTTTGGGCAGTGGCGATCGCCAGTTGTTCTTCAATCACCTCAATCAGCAAAGCATCGAGGGGAACATCAATCCACTGCTGCTGTACGATGCCGCTGTCTTGTCTGGCTAAAAACAGCAAATCGTCAACTAAACGTCCCAAACGGCGCGTTAGGCGTTCGATAACTTGTAGCTGTTGATATTGCTGAGGATCAATATCCGGTTCCGCTAAAGCTACTTGGACATTAGTTTGAATAGTGGCGATCGGATTTCTGAGCTCATGGGAAGCATCAGCAGTAAACTGTTTAAGACGCTGATAAGATGCTCGCACAGGTTCCATCGCCAATCCCGAAAGCAGCCAGCCAATAGCTGCTACACAAATTAGCGTTAAACCCGCGCCCAAAATCAAATCGAGAATTAGTTGGCGAATCGGTTTTGTGACTTCAAACCAAGGATGGCTGACTCGCAAATATCCCAAAACTTGGCGGCAGATTTCCACTCGCTGCGTTACTTGTCTGAGAGAATAATTTTGAGTTGTACGAATACTAACCGGTTGTGTCGAGACGCGATTGGGACTATCTAAATCTCTACTTTCTCCCCTCTGCGCCCTCTGCGCCTCTGCGGTTAAATCCCTCTTCTCTCCTCCATCAAACAGCAACTTATGATTAACCCAAACCGTTTCGCCAGTGCGGTTAGCGTGAATCGGAATATTCAGCGGTTCCGACAAAGTAGACCACAATAATTCACCTGTAGAACTGAACCACTCTAAGTCAATGTGGTCATCTTCCACAGCATCTGTGCTGTCTCTAAAACTGCTTTGAATATTAACTTGAAATTTAGTTGTAGCTTCGGTAATAGGGGAAGTTAGCGGTTCGATAACGAGGGTTCGTTCTACTATTTCGACAACGTGATT
>DMYK01000536.1:5237-7528 GCA_003483675.1 Microcoleaceae cyanobacterium UBA11344 | reverse complement strand
CACGAAGCTTTGCTCAGCGAACCCACCTCTGAGCAGGAGGAAGGAACAATCATTCAAGAACTAGAACGGGGCTATACTCTGGGCGATCGCGTCTTGCGGCACGCCAAAGTGAAAGTTGCAGCGGCTGGGCTATCTGTGGTAGCCTCAGATGAAAATCCCGATAGTTCGGAAAGTTAATCGGGATACAAGCTACTGCAAGTCCGAGCGATGAAGCAGGGGTCTGGTTCAAAATAAAGAATCGTTGCAGCGCGATCGACCCTAAAAAATCGATGGCCTCAACGCTTCAAATTGCACAAGCTTGAGAGGCGCTATGGGAAAAGTCATTGGCATTGACTTAGGCACAACCAACAGTTGCGTAGCTGTGTTAGAAGGCGGTCAACCCGTCGTGATCGCCAATTCCGAGGGCGGTCGCACAACTCCGAGTATCGTAGGATTTGGCAAAGGGGGCGATCGCTTAGTAGGTCAACTGGCCAAGCGACAAGCTGTAACTAATGCAGTAAATACTGTCTACAGCATCAAACGATTTATCGGACGGCGGTGGGAGGACACGGAAGAAGAAAGATCCCGGACTCCCTATACCTGCATTAAAGGCAAAGACAACACCGTGGTAGTCCAAATTCGGAACAGGGTTCACACCCCCCAGGAAATCTCGGCAATGATCCTGCAAAAGCTGAAGCAGGATGCAGAAGCTTATTTGGGGCAAACTGTTACCCAAGCCGTGATTACTGTTCCGGCTTACTTCACAGACGCCCAGCGGCAAGCTACTAAAGATGCTGGAACGATCGCAGGTTTAGAAGTCTTGCGAATCGTCAACGAACCAACGGCGGCCGCCCTTTCCTACGGGTTGGACAAGCAAAATATCGAACAGAAAATCTTAGTATTTGACCTGGGCGGAGGTACATTCGATGTTTCGATCTTGCAACTCGGAGACGGAATATTTGAAGTCAACGCCACAAGCGGCAATAACCATCTCGGAGGAGATGACTTTGACAACTGCATAGTCCAGTGGCTAGTTGAGACTTTCCGCACAGAAGAAGGCAGTGACCTCTCAACAGATAAAATGGCCTTGCAGCGCCTCCGAGAAGCTGCGGAAAAGGCGAAAATAGAACTTTCCAACCTGGAATCGACAACTATTAATTTGCCATTCATCTCCTCTGACGCGAAAGGCCCCAAGCATCTGGAAATGGAATTCACGAAAGCTCAGTTTGAAAAACTGGTGGCTCATTTGGTGCAGGCGACGATCGACCCCGTGACACAAGCCCTCAAAGACGCTGGATTGACGGCAAAAGATATCGATCGAATAATTTTAGTAGGTGGATCAACCCGGATTCCAGCAGTACAAGAAGCTATTAGGATGTATTTTGGCGGGGTGGAACCAGATAAGTCGGTCAATCCAGACGAAGCTGTGGCTGTAGGTGCTGCTATACAAGCGGGGGTGTTGGGCGGGGAGGTAAAAGATTTGCTGCTGCTGGATGTGACACCTCTCTCACTGGGACTGGAAACTTTGGGCGGGGTGTTCACGGTAGTAATTGATCGCAATACTACAATCCCAACTAGCAAAACGCAAATGTACAGCACGGCGGTAGATGGGCAAACTTCGGTAGAAATTCATGTGTTCCAAGGGGAACGGGCATTAGTCAAAGATAATAAAAGTCTGGGCAAGTTCCTGCTCAAAGGCATTCCCCCAGCCCCCCGTGGCATTCCTCAAATTGAAGTTACGTTTGAAATCGATGCCAATGGCATTCTCAAAGTGTCGGCGGTCGATCAGGGTACCGGTAAGGAACAATGCATCCAAATTAGCAGCACGGGGGGATTGAGCGAAACCGAAGTCGAGCGGATGCGACAAGAGGCAGAACTTTACGCTGAGGAAGATCTCAAGCGCGCCCAACTGGTCGAACTCAAAAATCAAGCCGACTCCCTGATCTATAATTGTGGTGTTACTTTAAAAGCCAATGCTCATTTGCTGGGCGACGACCTCAAAGCGGAAGCGAAGCAAGCAGCAGTAGCCTTGCGGGCGACAACTGCTAACGCCGAAATTACTGGGGATGAACTCGCTCTTCAAATCGAATCTTTCAAGCAAATGCTGTACTCCCTTGGCTCTGCTGTCTACGAGCTGGCCCGCAGCGGAGCAGCCGCATCCTCGACTGCGGTTGAAAGTGAGATGATGCCAGAAGTAGATGAGGTTGCAGCTACCTCCGACAGCATCTTGCTGACAGAGATCCTTCCCAAGGGTCAGGAGGTGATGGCTGTGGAACCGCAGCCGGAACCGCAGCCGGAACGACAGCCGGAAC
>DMYK01000536.1:476-5156 GCA_003483675.1 Microcoleaceae cyanobacterium UBA11344 | reverse complement strand
CCGGAACGACAGCCGGAACGACAACAGTCAAAACAAAAACCGAAGGTTCCCGAACCGGAGGTTGACGATATGAATCCTTTCGTTTAGAAATTAACTCCTAAATTTTAAAAGTTAAAAATTCCGATCGCTCGATCGTTCATGAATTTTTAATTTCAAGAAAGGTGAATAGTTTCTTTTCCGTACACTTTTTGTTATTTACCTCCAGGCAAACAGCTCTATGGCCGGCGATTATTATGAAATATTAGGCGTTGCTCGCAGCGCAGACAAAGAAGAAATTAAGCGTGCCTACCGCCGCCTAGCTCGGAAGTATCATCCAGATGTCAACTCTGAATCTGGTGCCGAGGAGCGGTTTAAAGAAATCAACCGCGCCTACGAAGTTCTCTCAGAACCGGAAACTCGCGCCCGCTTCGACCGATTCGGCGAAGCAGGTGTGACTGGTGCTGCGGCTCCGGGCTTCCAAGACTTCGGCGACAGCTTTGCCGATATTTTTGAAAGCTTCTTCCAGGGTTTTCAGGGTGGCGTAGGTGGCCAACAACAACAACAGCAAGGTCGCAAGCGCAGCGGACCCGTGCGCGGAGACGACTTGCGGCTGGACTTGCGGCTGGAGTTTCGCGAAGCAGTGTTTGGTGGGGAAAAAGAACTCCGCATCAAACACCTAGAAACCTGCGAAACTTGCAGTGGTACCGGTGCCAAACCGGGAACTAGACCCCAAACTTGCCAGACTTGTGGCGGCGGTGGCCAAGTCCGCCGCGCTACCCGCACGCCCTTCGGCAGTTTTACTCAAGTTTCAGTTTGCCCTACCTGCAACGGCACTGGGCAAGTGATTGAGGACAAGTGCGAAACTTGTGGCGGCCGGGGCCAAAAAGAAGTGATGAAAAAGCTGAAAATTACTATCCCGGCGGGGGTTGACAACGGTACTCGTTTGCGGGTTTCCAATGAAGGGGATGCTGGCAAACTGGGCGGGCCGCCTGGGGATTTGTACGTGTTCTTGGCTGTGAATGAAGACGCTCTATTTAAGCGGGACGGCATTAACGTTAACTCGGAAGTTAAGATTAGTTACTTGCAAGCAATTTTGGGCTGCCGCTTGGAGGTAGAAACCGTAGACGGGCCGACGGAATTGTTGATTCCTGCCGGAACTCAGCCGAATACTGTTCTGACTCTGGAGAAAAAAGGGGTGCCTCGGTTGGGAAATCCAGTCAGTCGGGGCGACCATTTGATCGCTGTGTCTATTGATATTCCCACTAAGGTGACGGCGGAGGAGCGGGAGTTGCTGATGCACCTTGCTAAGCTTAAGGGCGATCGTACCGGAAAAGGTGGCTTGGAAGGATTTCTGGGAAATTTGTTTCATTAATGAGCAAAAAAATGTGCGCAATTGCGCACATTTTTTCCAGAAATAATCATATTTTGCATTTTCATGGCTTACACACGCGAGGTCAAAAACCCGGTTTCTGCATCAATATCTTGCGGTTTGATACAGGATTTTTCGGAAAAACCGGGTTTTTTGGCCCTAATCCTGATCTTCCTTCTTCCTTCAACATCTGCTATATGAATTCAACATCGAAAATTGAAAATCCCAAACCCCCAGATGCTCAGCTAGATCTGCGGGGTACGCCCTGCCCGCTCAATTTTGTCCGTACTAAACTGCGGTTGGAGCAAATGGCTCCTGGAGCGGTTTTGGAGGTTTGGCTGGACGCTGGAGAGCCGATCGAACAAGTACCTGATAGTCTGAAAATGGAAGGCTACCAGATTCTGCAAACGCAATTTGTCGCCTCTCAGGATAATTCGGGCTTTTTTGCGATGAAAGTACAGCGACCTGAGCAGGAAGAAGGATGAGCCGGGATTCCTCCTTGATTACGGGTACTGTTGTGGCTGTTCAGGCTAACTTCTACCAAGTGAGATTAGATCCAGAAGCCAGTATTCACGGGGAACATCCTCTGACTCTCCTGTGTACTCGCCGCACTAGACTGAAAAAAATTGGTCAACAAGTGATGGTGGGCGATCGCGTGGTGGTAGAAGAACCAGACTGGACTGACCACAGGGGTGTCGTTTCTCAAGTGTTTCCCCGCCAAACAGAACTTAACCGCCCGCCTGTAGCTAATGCCGATCGCATTCTCCTGGTTTTTGCTCTCACTGAACCCGACTTAGACCCAGCATCATTAACTCGGTTTTTAGTCAAGGCCGAATCTACCGGTTTAGAGGTGAGTTTGTGTCTCAATAAATGCGATTTAGTCACGGCCGAGCATTTGGAACAGTGGCGCGATCGGCTTTCAAGTTGGGGATACGAACCCATGTTTATTAGCGTCCGTAGCGGCTCAGGAATCAACAAGGAAACCGCCACAAACAGTCAAAATGACGTTTCTGCCTCGAAATCGGCAAACCCCACTTTATCAGGGAAAATAGATAGCTCCCTTCTGCCTTCTGCCTTCTCTCTCCAAAGTCACCTGCAAGGCAAAATAACGGTAATTTGTGGCCCTTCTGGGGTGGGTAAGTCCAGCTTGATCAACCAACTGATTCCGGCGCTGAATCTACGAGTGAGTGCTGTTTCCGGCAAACTCGGCCGCGGGCGACACACGACTCGCCATGTAGAACTGTTTGAACTCCCCGGCGGCGGGCTGTTGGCCGATACTCCAGGCTTTAATCAGCCGGCACTTGAATGCGAACCGTCTGAGTTAGCGGCATATTTCCCAGAAGCGCGCCAGAGGCTGGCTTTGGGTAGTTGCCAGTTTAGCGACTGTTCGCACCGAAATGAGCCTAACTGTGTCGTGCGGGGCGATTGGGAGCGCTACGAGTATTATTTGCAGTTTCTCTCTGAGGCGATCGTCCGCCAGCAACAAGAGCAAAACTCTAGTAGTGCGGAAGCGAGTTTGAAGCAGCAAACTAAGTCGGATGGTACGCAGCAATATGAACCGAAGCTGCAAACTAAAAAGTATCGCCGATCTTCCCGTCGCCTTCAACACCAGTCACTGCAAGATATGTGTGAAGACGACTTATTCGAGGTTTAAGGAATTGGTCGATCGCGATCGGTCGATCGGCTCACGATCGCAGTACATTAATCGCTAAAATTAAATGGCCTTAAATTTGTTAAAAAAGTACAACAGAAGTAAAGCTGCTTCGGGTGATACAGGAGTAAAAATACTGTGAATATTCAAGAACTGTTTCAAAAAGGTGGGCCCGCCATGTACCCCCTGTTGGTGCTGTCCATCCTATCCGCTAGTACAATTATCGAGCGCTTGTGGTTCTGGGCGAGCCTCCTCACCAAGGAAAAGCAAATAGTCAACCGCATCCTTGACGCAGCTCGCAGCGATTGGGGCGCTGCTAACGAGATTGCTAGACAAGCTAACCGACAGCCGATCGGGCGATTTCTGTCTGCACCCCTGCGGCTGTACAATCCTGAACCAGATTTATTTCGACTCGCTCTCGAAGCTGCTGCTGATGATGAGTTGGCTTCTATGCGTCGCGGCGACAAAATGTTAGAAGCGACGATCGCTCTTGCGCCTTTGTTGGGATTGCTGGGAACAGTTTTGGGTTTGATTAACTCCCTGAGTTCGATCCGGCTGGGCGACATCGGTACTGCGGCAACTACTGGGGTGACATTGGGGATTAGCGAGGCGCTGATTACTACGGCTTCTGGGATGGTAGTAGCAATTTTTACTTTAGTGTTTTATCGCATATTTCAAGCTTTTTTGTTCAACCAGGCAAAAATTTTTCGCAAGGCTGGAAATGAAATGGAATTGCTCTACAGGCAATACTGGCCTACTGCTAATGCTAAGGGTCGATCGTCGAGTGCAGAAGACAGCAATTCTTCCTTTGGTTCAGATGGCTTGAACAGGCATTCCCTCAATTCTAAAGAATCTGGACAAGGGAATCGAGAGCCGAAATTGAAAGGTTCCGATCCGGCGGGCGATTCCACTTCTAACAATTAAAACATCTCGAACTAATGAAAATTAATCTAGACACTTCTACTGAAGAAACTCGGATTGAACTGGTGCCTTTAATTGACGTTATCTTTTGCATTCTGACGTTTTTTCTGCTGGCGGCTTTACAACTAACTCGCCAGCAAGCGATTAATGTCGATTTGCCTAAAGCCAAAACGGGACAAACCCAGATGCGAGAGATGCTGATTGTCAGCATTGACGATTTTGGCCAAACTTATATTGACCAATTGCCTGTTAATTACCAACAGCTCGATCGAGTTTTAAAGAGTTTCCAAACCAAAAATCCTGCGGGGTTGATGGTGCTGTACGCTCCTCAAAATGCTAGATATGCCAAAGTTGTCGAGGTTTTGGACAAATTGCGAGAGGTAGGGGGCGAGCGAGTGGCCCTAGCAACTCTTCCTAGTTCGGCTTCATCCCCGCAACCAAATCCCTCGTTTCCCAATTCTGGCATTCCCGTCGCACCCCCCACGGGCAATCCTAATCAACCGCTACAGTCTCCTCTGGCAAATCCTTTGAACCCTAGCCAACCTCAGTTTCAAGTACCACCGCAGCAGCAACAGTTCAATCCGAATCAGTTTCAATCCCCTCTCCCGGCTCCTGGCCAGCAGCCGAGTAATTCTGGGGCAAATTAGTCATGGGGCAAATTAGTCATGGGGTATTAATCTGCCTAGTGACTAATGACTACTGACTAATGACTTCTTCCTTCAGGATTTTGTATAAATGGCTGCAATTATTTTGGTTCATA
>DMYK01000536.1:0-408 GCA_003483675.1 Microcoleaceae cyanobacterium UBA11344 | reverse complement strand
TTGGGAAAGATGGTATATTTGTCAAATCATTGTTACCTTTTGTAATATAGCTAAAGCGAGAAGGGCTTTAGGTCATCCTGAAACCGACTGGCGATCGCAGAAACAATTTACAAATCTGGTTAATCCAGGTTTGCACTTTCAAGTCACCTTTACTCGTCAAGGAGTCATGCGTCATGAACCAACCAGCAGAATTGTCTTTGGAACAGCAATTTAGCCTGTGTTCCTTCAAAACACAGGTGAATGACATGAGCCGCGAGCAAGCCCAGGAGTTTTTGGTCAAGCTCTACGAACAAATGATGCTCCGGGAAACCATGTACCGCCATTTTCTCAAACACCACTGGGGGCTAGAACCCAACCAGGTCCTTGAATAACGTAGAGTCGCAGTCGGCGACCTCCGTCTCTTACTCT
>DMYK01000054.1 GCA_003483675.1 Microcoleaceae cyanobacterium UBA11344 | reverse complement strand
AAACCTGAACTTTCAGAAAACTATCAAAAGTGGCAAAAAATGTATGAGTTTAACCTTAAGCGAAACAGCCGTGCCATAAAAGTAAACAAAGGCCAAATCACTAACTTTTCCATAGAGGAGCTAAAACCCTTAGTTGAGCAAGTAGAAATGGATGTAAAGAATTGGCTGGAATCAGAACAATTTCACCCAATCCAGCATGGATTGCGCGACAAGTTAAACTATAATGACGAGGTGCGGGTAATGATCCAAACTGAAGATAATTTACTGCGAAAACTCCCCTGGCATCAATGGGAATTTTTTGAGAGCTACGGTAAAGCAGAAGTAGCTTTAATTCGCAAAGTATCTAACAGAGTTAAAAAATCAGTACGCTCTAGAAAAAAAGTAAGAATATTGGCCATTTTTGGTGCAAGTGAAAACCTTAATCTTGATGAGGATAGGCAGATTTTGAAGAGTTTGCAAGGAGCCGAAACAATATTTTTGGAGAAACCAAGTCGCCAGCTACTTGAGCAATATCTTACAGATCAAACAGGCTGGGATATCTTGTCTTTTTCGGGTCACAGTGAGAGCGAAGTAGATGGCAGTACGGGGGTGATTTGTATCAATGATACAGATAATTTAACTGTGGAACAGCTAAAAGATTCCTTGAAAATAGCTATTCAAAAGGGTTTGGAAATAGCAATCTTTAACTCTTGCGATGGTTTGGGATTGGCGAAGCAATTAGAAGATTTAGATATCCCTCAAATTATCGTGATGCGAGAACTGGTGCCGGATTTAATCGCCCAGAAGTTTCTAAAAGCTTTTCTCAAAGCCTTTGTTGGTGGCAAATCTTTTTATGTTTCGGTGAGAGAAGCCCGAAAGCGTCTAAAAGATAAAT
This sequence comes from Microcoleaceae cyanobacterium UBA11344, assembly GCA_003483675.1. GTDB lineage: Bacteria > Cyanobacteriota > Cyanobacteriia > Cyanobacteriales > Microcoleaceae > Microcoleus. The sequence continues at coordinate 3,789 of DMYK01000054.1, read as the reverse complement.
ATGATAAGCAAATTCCCGGTGTTAGCTGGTTGCCGGTTATCTGTCAAAATAAAGCTGAGTTTCCCAAGACTTGGCGAGAATTGCAAGAGAATACTTAATGGCGGAATCCACGCGGGGCCAAAAACCGGGTTTCTGTCTTAATATCTCTGGTTTGATGCACGATTTTTCGGAGAAACCCGGTTTTTTTGACCTTGGTCTTATTTTACTTCTAGTTCAGTTTTAGGGGGTATTTATGTCTGTATTTACTCAAAACTTTTTGTTATACATCTGTCACCATAAACGCTATTTACGACAACAAAAATGTCATAATCCCTCCCACGGCTTTACTTTGATTGAATTATTAGTTGTGATATTTATCATTGGGATTTTATCGGCTATTGCTTTGCCTACTTTCCTCAGATTAATCAACCAAGCTAAAGAAAGTGAAGCTACACAATATATTAGTTATCTGAACAAACACCAAACTGCGGAATATTTAGAAGGATCTGAATTTACAAACTCTTTCGGCACTCTCTCATTTCCGCAGCCAGAAACACCGAGTTCTGCGGCTGGTCTTTTGAAATCTTTGGGCTTTTCTGTAGCAGAAACAAACAATTATTTATACGGGATAAAAATTGCCGCTTATAATAACAAGCCACTGGCTATTCAAGTAGCTTTGTCTAAACAATTAGGTGTTCAATCTTATTTGGGAATTGTGTATTTCAAAGACAATAAGGATCCGTGCGGGCCAGTTTCATTACCAGTCAGCTTGTCTTCTCCGGTGTTTCAACAGTTCGGAATATTAAACAATTTGATCTCGAATCCAGGGAGTTATTGCCCTGATTTGTTTTAATGCAAAAAGTGATCTTGCGATTAACTTATGAATAACTGTGTTTCCTGTGTCGATAAATCTTCCTGTGATGCTAAACATTCTTCTACTTCTTGACCAATCTCACTTTCTATGGTTTCATTATCTAATTGCTGCTTTTCTGCTGACAACTGCTCAACTCTTTCTGTAAGTATTCTTAGCTGTTCATTCAGCACCCGAATTTCTCTATCTTGCTCCTGAATCTTTTCCTCTGCTTCATAAATAGTCCGATTCTTCTCTAAAATTAACTCATTGCTAGCTTCTAATTCCAAAGCATTCATGGCTGCTTTAATTACATTATAAAAATGAGATTTACTGACATCAACTTTTTTCGCACTCTCGCGAGTTTTGCCTAAAATCCCCATTTTGGCTCCTTGCTTAACTGCTAATACAAAGCCTTGATGATTTTTAATTTTCAATTCTTGCGTAAAATTCATTTGAACTAAACTGCAAGTATATCTGTAACGGTCATAATAAAATTCTGCTTTCATAAAACAGCACCTCTTTTTTGTCAGGTAAAGTCCGGCATGATTATAGCACAAAATACGCACAATTAACAAAAATTAAGCATCGATCGCCATTTCGGTCAAAACAAAACTCGATCGCCAACAAGATCTTCCGGCAACTCTACCACACCCGCAATCAACTTCCAACAAGAGTCATCTCCCTCCCAATCATCGGGCCGCCAAGGCATACTCAAACTCACCGTTACCAAACAAGCTTTTTGCGGTCGATAGCCCAATTCTAACTTTCTAATAAACACCGGATCGGTAATTGTTGCGGTCAATCTTTGGCCATGCTGCGTGACAATAGATCCTTCCCATTTATGAGCACCTTCAAATCTTTGACTTAGCTTTTTTACCGTAAATTTTACTGCTTTGACTAATTGCAAAGTCAGGCGATCGCACATTGGCAAAGACTGCATATATTCCACTGTAACATATCGCAAATCGTTGTGCAAAATATATTCTTGACTATTGCAATATTTCAACAAATATGCTGGCGGAACCTTCCCAACTTGCCGCCATTTTCCCGGTAAAACAGAGATATTTTCACACTCAAAGCCAAAGTCCGGCCCCGTCTTAGCCAGAGGAATTTCTAGAACATCTAATAATGCGGGTTCAAGTCTATTTATCTGTCGCATTTCTTTAGGAATTTGACCATCGGGTAAGTCGGAAACTGGGCGAACCCACTTACCTTGAAGTTCATTAATTCCGGCGATGCATCTGTCGCCGCGTTTCCACGAATTAGCGAGACAAATTATCCGAGTCATGGGATTTTAGATTTTAGATTTTAGATTATAGATTAGTGGTAGGGTGCGTCAGACGAAGTTCTAGGGCGATGATTGAAAATCTCCGATCTGACGCACCTTACTAAATATCAAAGATGATTAATCTTGACATTTTTCCACCGATCGCCGAGATATTCAGCCACTAAGCGGCGGTGACAATTATGAGGTTTTGGTTCGCTACAAAGCAGACACCCGCAGTCTAGAATATCCGGCGAAATCTTGTGTTCAATTTGTCGATCGCCCATTAAGCTCAAAAACTTCTGTTCATAAACATCCCAATCTCCCTTTTTCTTTTTATAATCATCCAAAATATCTTGAGTCGGCGCTAAATCCAGCACATGAACATACTCAATATTACCAATTGTTCGCAGAAAATATTCTAAATCTTTCCGCTTAGCAAAACCAGCCAACTGTGATACATTATTTAGTCGCGTATCAATCACCCTGCGGACTCCCGCTTGCATCAAAGTCCCAAAAAACTGCTCAGCACTTTTTTGAGTAAAACCAATTGTAAATAAATTAATGGCCTTCTTTTGTGACATAAGCGATTTCCAATCCGTGACGATAATAAGCTGATTCTAAATCAACTATTTCAGTTTTCACACGAGGCTCTAATTCAAACAAACTTAATTGAATTGGTTCATCAGTTTTTTTGCCTTTACTTCGACGGAGTTTATCCTGAGCCCTTCGACTACGCTCAGGATAAACTCCGTCGAAGGACTCAGCACAAGTATTAAACTTGCTTAAAAGTCTGGCTTCTAAATCCTGGTGCGATTCTAAATTGCCATCGGATAGAATGTGATTAATCTGCAAGTTAAAATCTTTCAGTTTGTGGCAAACTAAAATAGTCCGATGACAAGTAATCGGGTCTTTTTCCGCACACATTAAACTGATTTTATAATTGGCTGCACCTTTAAGTAAGCGCTGAATTCCTTCGGAGAATAGAGGAGTGGCGGCGATGCGTTGGTATAAAGCTTTACCACTAACATCGTAACAGCTTAAATCTTCCGGTCTTGCGCCCAATTCTTTACCTAAAAAAACGTATTGAATGCCGACAGCAGACAGAGAGGCTTTAATTTCGGATTGATTAAAATGGGGTAAATAGCGGCTGAAAGGGTGCGATCGCACATCTGCCACTGCGGTAATTCCATGTTGTCGCAGCAGCAAAACAAACGCTTCAATACTCAGATTTGAGTGACCGATCGTAAATAATTCCATTGCTTTTATTTTGGTATTCAGTCCGCGCCAGCCAAGGAAAGTTTGTCTAACCCGATTGTTTTAAACTGTGGGTTTCTTCGCAAAATTTTGAATCAAAATTTGCAAAGCCAGCGCCATCAAACCCACAGCAGCAAAAGCAAAAACACCGCCTCCCAAAGCCACAATTCCCATTACCAAAGTCCGCACAGCCGCCGCAATGTTAATCACAGTCACATTGTCAGAGTGAATCGGCTTGTTGGCAAAAGTTTGAGCGATCGACAAAGTAAGCGCATACAAAGCCGCCGCAAACCCGCCCGCCATCAGCGAACCAGTCACGCACCGCAATACCGTTGGCGGCTGAGGCGATCCCGACGAACCATCCTCAGCAGAAGTTGGAGATTGAGAAGTAGAATTGGGATTAGTTAAATCAGCCATTTCGATTTTAGAGTTGAGA
>DMYK01000228.1 GCA_003483675.1 Microcoleaceae cyanobacterium UBA11344 | reverse complement strand
GACAAGTTCGCGTAGCGCGCCGTCGCCACAAAACTCAGGGGGTCGCTGTTGGTAATTTCCAACACGCCAAAACCGCTGCCGTCTGTAGTGGGGTTACCACTGGTAAAAGTTATTTTCGACGGGTCAGAAGTTGTAGTTATCCCCATTGCCCCGTTTGGGGTTAATATCTTGCCAATCTGCTGATGCCATTTGCGGGGATTAGAACTCGAATTTGTGGGTTTGTCAAGAGGGTTGATGTTGATAACGTGGATGTTGCTATCGGAGGCAGTTATAAAGAGTTTGCGGGAATCGCTGTTAATTGTTAACTGCTGCAAACCCGACGGAGAATCGATCGCAATTGTTTGGACAACGGTATGATAAGTTGCCGAATTCGGGTTAATGTCGAGAACGTAGATGTTCGGTCGATTCTGGTCGCTAGTCTGGCAAGAGAGGGCAAGCCAATCGCATCGACAGTCGCCGTTTCGGGAGTAGTATCTATCTCTCGCAGCGCCATCAAATCCACCACAGACATTCGACCGGTGTCGCGCAGAGTCACGTGCGGGTAGCATTGTTAGTAGCCGCGATCGACTCCGGTCGGTCTGATGTATTGGGATTACCCACAGGAATGTTAATAGCAACTGCTAATTTATCGCTGTTCTGGGTTTCAACAGTTGATAAAGCATCTTTGAGGTTAATAACGTTGATTTTGTCCCCCGTGCGTTCGGTCACCAGCGCCAATTCAACGCAGGTAGGAGCGAGACGAATATTTTCTTCACTTTCTAGTTCGACAATCTCGTAATCTCCAGTATCCAGTCCGAAGCGCTTTTTCTGCCGCCTCGACACTACAATACTGGATTCGCCGACGGGTACGGTCATCGGAATTTTGACGGCAATTCTGTAGCGATTATCTCCCAAATCGGTGTTTTTATCCGGCATCAAAATGCCCGGATAAGTTTTGTCACCGACGCGGAAGCTGACAGTTAAATCCTCAAATTCACCGCCCAAATCATTGGAGTTATTCAGGAAATTGCTACCTGTCAGCACGACTGTTGGTTCGCCATTTTCCAACTTAAATTCAGCGGATTGAAGCACTGGAGGTGCGAAGGGGTCTGCTGGGAATAATGTCGGTATATTTAGAGTCGCCGTGACGCTGGGAATCCCTTCTGGATAGAGTTCGACACCCGCCGGAGTGACTACAGGCAAACCGACTTGTGGAATGGCTATAACTTTCAATCCAGATTGCAGGTATTTAGCCAAATAAGCAAGGAGCAAGATTGTCGCGGCGAATTGGGCTCCGGTGGTAGCGGCGATACCGATTAAACCTGCATTTGCTGCTAAAAATGTGCTTTGGAGACCGAAATTAGTTGAGAGGTTGAGTGCCCCAGCAGTTTTTGTCGCAGCATCTAAAGTTGCGATATTGAGCAACCCTTGCAGTGTTGGAGCTCCTACTAACCCCAGAGTTGACCATGCAAACATTGCGTATTCGCCACTTTCCAAAATGCCACTAAAGGGTGGAGAATTGGTTCGGATAGTGCCCGAAGCATCGACGTAGCCGGATTCTTGAATCAGCCAAGTTGGGGAATAAATATTGTTAGCATCTGGCAGCGAACCTTTTCGCATGAATAAAATTTCAGTACCGGGGGATAAGCCGACGGGGGCTGGAATTGCTAATTGAGCGGGCATTTTCAAGGAGTTGTTGCCCAAGTCTAAATTGAAGCCTCCGGCAAACTGCAAACCGTCGGGAAGTTGTAGGGATAGAGCATTGCTGGTTAGAGATGTCAAGCTAATAGCTGTATTTTCGGCAAGAACATTCCTCGGCACCACTACAATTGAACCGTCACTCCCAGTAACTGCACCGCCATTTACTCCTAAAATTGTTCCGGCGGCGGCAGGAAGGGAGACTCGTACTGGCACGACTTGTTCGGCTGCTCCGTGAATGACGGTGACGTTAGTAACTCCTTCTTCTATTGCAGTAATAATGCCGTCTGAATTAACTTGTAATAAGTTGGAGTTTCCGGGGAAATAACGAGTTCCTACTGAGCCGAATTTCAAATCGGGGGATTTGATGATATTTTCAATTTCTACTAAAAGCGAGCGTCCCATTCCGGCGGTCATCGTGACTGCTTTGGGATAGACATTCAAACCGTTAATCTCGGCTAGTGATCCATTGAATTCTGCATCGTTGGTGGGGGCTGGCAATTTTCCTACTCGCACTGCTGTTACTGCTTGCAAGTTATTTCGAATTGCGCTCAAAACTGAAGTACCGTTGACTAAACCTGTCACTTTCCCGGCTGCGTCTATTGGTGCTACTTCTGGATTTATTGAAGTGTAAGTTAGATAAGAATCTGGGAGCACTACACCTTTTTGGTCGGCAAAATCTCCGAGCACAACTAATTCCGTATTTTCTCCTGCATTGAGTCGGGGATTTCGCTTCACAAAATCTAGATTCAGCAGCGGAACATCGCTGACATTGATACTCACCCGCGCGGGAATAGAACTCCCAAAAGCGTCGCTGGCAAGGAAATCAAAGCTGGCAATTCCAGAGAAGCCGATTGCTGGTTTAAACGATGCTTTGTTAGTTAAGGGATTGAAAATTACTGTGCCGTTTACTGGATTGAGGACGCTAATTGTCAGAGGGTCGCCTTCTACATCTGTGGCAAGATTGTCTAATGAAATAGTTGTTTCTAATTCTGTATAAGTCCGAGCGTTTGTCGGTGAAACAACGGGCGGATTGTGTCAGAATTCGGGGGATTAGCTGCTGCGAGCAATTGTTGTCCTAAAGCTGTATTGCGCCATTCTTTGTCAGGGTTGATGACTGTATCCAGCAGGGGTGCGTTTCCTGTTGCGCCACTAATTTTAAAGATTAGGTCATTGTAATCTCTGTCTGAGTTAGCGGCCGACATATCTTCGAGGGCAAAGGTGTTGCCGGTGCCGATAATGTCGGCTATTTGTAGCAGATGAGCGGTATCGTTGGGATTGGCTGTGGTGATACTGAATAAGGGGCGGTTTTCGGGGAACCAATTTCCAGAATATGAGGATTGGAGGGATGATTGTATTGTAGCGTTGGGGACTAACATGACAGCAAAAGTGTCTCCAGGTGTCATATTGAAAGTTTTGATACTCTGATATTCGCCGCTGCCCCAGTCCCCGTCGAATGGCATCGCATCGGTGAATTTGGCTCCTTCTATAGCGTCGCTGATTACAACGTGTCCGTCGGTGGAATTGCTTAAAACTCTACGATGTGCTTCGGCAATGAATTCAGGAGTTCCGGGTATAAATGCTTCCATTCCAGCCAGGCTAAAAATGCCGACTTCGCCTTGAAAGTAGCCGTCAAACTGATAGTCAAATTTGACTTTTCCTTGGTCATCTACAAGGAAAGTGCCACTGGGTGAATTGGCTGCTGCTGTTATTGAGAGATTTGTTGGGGGATTTGTATTTCTTTGGATGTCATCAGTATGCTGTTCAGTTTTTACGCTAGATTTTGAGTGGGAAATTAGCGGTTCTGGTTCGAGAGAATTAACAGCAACTGCCGGGGTTTTTTCGGTTTCTAATTCGGCTGCTGTGAAGGAAACAACGATGTCCAGTTCGATTGTATCAGCAGTGAATTCTGCTGTCGCTAGCGAATCGGTTTTTGTCGGCAATTGTTCGCTTTCAAGTTCTGTTGTTATTTCAGGGAAAGCGATCTCATTTTTGACTGTACCCGAATTGATTGCTGTGGGAATAATCGACTCGTTTTTTGTTGGCAATTCTTCGGCTGATCTAGAAACGTTGGAGTTGGTTTCTTTGGGTGATTGTTCGCGAACTTTAGAGCTGAGTAAGTCTGTTTTTGCAGGAGATTGTAACGCAATTGGAGCGATAACTGACTCTGTTTTTATGGCAGATTTGACAGAAAGTCAAAATTAAAATTATAATCGCCCTCTCGGTTGCGTTTGTTAAGAATACCTGTGAGTTCTAGGAGAGTAACTCTCCAAGTATCAGGATTTCTCCAAGCCGTTGCATGAGTTATGCGGTCGGGATATAGAGCATTAAAAAAAGTGCTATTGTTGATTGTGTAAATAGATACAGGAGTTGAGTTATGGAAAAAGAAAGAATAACTGTAGAAGAATTGCTCAGGCGCTATGCTGCTAGTGAGAGAGGTTTTCAAAACATCATTTTGGAGTATGCTGATTTGAGCGGGGTTGAACTGCAAAATATCGACCTGACTGAAGCTCAATTTAATTATGTTAACTTGAGCGGGCTTAATTTGTATAGGTGTGAGCTAAGGGGGGCTAATTTTTTGAACTGTAACTTAAGAGAAGCCAAATTCTTTGGTTGTCATTTGGAATACACTAGGTTTTTTGACTGTGATTTCAGAGGGGTTAATACGAGTCGTTGCAACCTGACTTGCACTCATTTTATCAGAGTTAATTTTCAAGGCGCTAAGATTGGGGGTTTTGGCGAAGATCCTTGCCGGTGCTGGGATATTACTCGAGAAGATGGGGTTTTCATCCCGGGTTTCACCTTCAATCCCTTTATCTCCTCTGACAATACTGACAGGGGAGTATGAAATTTTGACCAGTGTCCAAGAAAATTTATTGTAGTTGGAGGATTTAAGTAGGTCAACCCTTACAAATCTGAAATGCCGTTAATATCGGAGGCTTTGTTAATAATAAAAGCATCAGCCTTTGCTCGAATTAATTCGTCTTTCGGCTGGCTTGCGGGTTCTATTAAGTTAAGTTTTTCGGAGTTTGATGATTCGCCCGAAGTTTGATATAATAAGGTTTTGTTAGTTTGAATTCCCGGCAGTTGTGGGGCGAAAGCTGGGGCCATTCCGGGAATTAAGGATTCCACTTCTGTTAAAGGTTCTCTAATCGGGTCTGTTAAAGGCACTCTGAGCACTCCTTAAAAAATGGGTAATTTCTTTTAAATCATTATTGAGTGGCTACTCATTGTTATCGGCTAGACTCGATTCTAAGTAAATTCGGGAAAATACTGATTTTCAGAGTCTTTGCTGCTGCTGCTGCGAGTCAGTTGGATTTCCGCATATTTACTGAGAGTTGTTAAACTTATGCTAAGTCTTGATGAAAGTAACTTAAATCAGGCAGGAAAATACTTAATTGACACTCCCCAGCCTGAAGGCATGGGGATTCTTTGATCTACGAGCCAACTTGCTCAGACAGGATTTCTCCAGTTAGAGTAGAGGTCGATTCTCCCAAAGCGTTGCTTGCATTTAATGCAAGGGTTCCGGTATGCCCTACCGTACCTAATCCTCGACTCAGGATATTTCTAGCTGCGTTTTCATCTCTATCCATCACACAACCACATTGACAAACGTGAGTTCTTGTGGATAGCGTTTTCTTGACAATTTCACCGCAACTAGAGCATTCTTGGCTGGTGTACTGCGGATTTACCGCAACCGTTACTTTCTCAAATACTTTGCCAAAGTATTCAATCCAGACACGGAACTGATACCAAGAAGCATCGTTAATAGACTTAGCCAAACAGTGATTTTTCACCATATTTTTAATCCTCAAATCGACCTAAGCTATCAAGTCGTTTGACTGAACTACGCACCGTGCAAGTTGGATTGCATGGTCTTTGCGCTGCCTACTTATTTTGAGATGGCGTTTACCTAAAATCTGTCTAGACTTGCCTCTATTTTTTGAACCTTTTACTTTTCTTGATGTTCGACGGTGACACCGCTTCAGGACTTTTTCACCTTGACGGAGGAACTTGGGATTTTCAACCATTAGCCCGTTTGAATCGGTATAATACTCCTTCAATCCAACATCTAAGCCAATGGTATTTCCAGAAGGTTCTGTGTTTTCTTTTCTATTAACATCTATGCAAAATTGAACGTATACACCCGAAGCCCGCCTGACCAGTCGAACCCGTTTTATTTGGCTAATTTGGTAAAAGTTTAAGTCGCGCGTTCCTTTGAGCTTTAATTTCCCAATTCCTTTCTTGTCGGTAAACTTGATTGATTTACGATCGGAAGCCAATTTCCATCCAGTTGATTTATACTCAACAGAGCGACAATATTTCTGGAATTGTGGATATCCCTTTTTGCCAGGAATGGCCTTTTTGCAGTTGTCGTAGAATCGGGAGATAGCAGACCATGCTCGTTCGGCGCTGGCTTGTCTTGCTTGAGAGTTAAGTTCATCAGCAAACTGAAATTCACCAGCCAATACCGCGCAGTATTTGTTCAAATCGTACTTGTCTACTTTCTGGTTGTCCATCCAATAGCGTAAACAGCTATTTCTGACAAATTGGGCTGTACGAATTGCTTCATCTACTGCTGTGAATTGGCTGGATTTTCCGTAGGTTTTGAACTCAAAAACTAGCATTTCCTTACCTCCTAACTTATACTACCCTAATTGGCACAAAATAGCTGATATTACAACAAAGTTTTACAATTAAAGCCGTCCTATAAGGACGGGGTTTTCAACCCAGTTTTCTGATAACCGATCGCACATACGGTCTCTCTTTTTTACCATCCTGGACGCACTCCTACCAAAGAAACCGGGTTTTTTACCTAATCTGCTGCTCACAGTGAAGTATTCTCGTAAAAAAACCCGGTTGCTGGGCCCCCATCGTACCGCGGCCTCTACAGTTAATTGTCAGCCCCTTCGCTCTTCCAAACTTTCCTGGCCCTTCCCCTTCCCCTTGCTCTCGCCTTCCTGTAAAGTAAATAATTGTAAAGAAATATGAGTTTTCTCTGATCCTCTGGTTAAGACCGCCAGCTAGCATTCACCATTGAGACCCAGATTAGAAGTTCCTATGTCACAATTTTTTTCGCGCAAATTTCTAGCCTCTGCTGCTGCATTTTTCCTGGCTTTGTCGGTTTGGGCGATCGCCCAACCGGTACTCGCTTTCAATAATCCCGATTTGTTGCCGTCAACTCAAACCCCAATCATTGACTTAGCTAAAGCCCTCACGGACATTGAAGAACAGGGATTGGCAAAAAATTTAACTGAATTTGAGGCAGAAACTGGCTGGAAGCTGCGAGTGCTGACTCATTACGATCGCACGCCCGGTTTGGCTGTCAAAAGTTATTGGGGCTTAGATCAGAAGAGTGTGTTGCTAGTTGCCGATCCCCGTGGCGGCAATCTCCTGAATTTTAATGTGGGAGACTCTTTGTATCCACTGCTGCCGCGCACTTTTTGGGTGGAACTGCAAACCCGCTACGGGAATCAGTTTTTTGTGCGGGACAATGGCGAAGATCGATCGATTATTGAATCTTTGGAGTCGATAGAAGGCTGTTTGCGTC
>DMYK01000289.1 GCA_003483675.1 Microcoleaceae cyanobacterium UBA11344 | reverse complement strand
TCCTCTTGTAGTCCTTCAATATGAAATGCGATCGCCTCTTTAATTAAACTTCTCACCTCTTCTAAACTTTCAGCCACAGCTACACATCCAGGTAAATCGGGAACATAGGCACCGTAGCTAGTTTTACCTTTTTCAATTACAACAGCATAACGCATTAATCTTCCTCCTCTAGTTGAGATTGCCGCAAAACACTTTTAAGCGTACCAATTGGCATATCAACGCCTAAATTACCTGACACCGTGACAGTTCCAGCCTTTTCTGGGTGTTTGAATAGACGGTGACTGCCCCTTGTTCTAGCTAAATACCAACCATCATCTTCTAACATTTTAATAACTTCTCTAACTTTCATTGTTCATTTATCTATAAAACTCATCAACTCCCGCACTTCTATCCCCATAATATGCTCTAACTTCAGCAACCTCTCCATTGTAACCTGCGCCGCTGATAAAAAACCTCATCCTGCTTTGGGTTCCAGAGTCCCGACGATCGTAATCTCTCCCAAATTGGGTCAACTGGCGATCGAAGTTCAGGGTCGGTAAGCATCGTTTTCTAGATTAAAAACACAAGGTGCTAATTACTTGAGTAATGAAGGATAACTTTTCCGGTTTCTAGTAATTCTTTTATGGACAAAATAGGAGGCATATCAATTTCTTTAAAACTTCTTCCAATTTCCCAGCAAATAATCATATCGCAATTCTCTTTCGCCTCATGATGTTTATGCCTCCAATAGTTAAAACTATCTAATTCAAATTCAATATCCAGCTCTATATCGATCTCATCCACGGAAGGAAACAAACTTAATTGCTGAGCCATAGATTTTCGTGTTATTTCAATTTTTGCATCAGGAAACTCAACTCGGATGTAAAGTATTTTAGAAAAATTATACTTCATTCCTTTGTAATCAATTGTCTTTTTTCTAAGAATATGGAAGATGGTACAAAATAAACCTACTAATCCTTGTTCGCTAATAGGAACACGCGAGTATATAGATGATACCTTTTTAAAAGATTTATGAATTGGTAACTCATCTATAGGACTAGCTTCGTTAAGTGGATCTTTCTTACGTCTTGTTCTGCGATTACTGTCTTTGGTATCTTGATTTAAACACTCTCTAAAAATTTCTTGAAGAAGATCGTCTGATAACAACGAGTTTTTTTTTGCGGATTCTATAATCTGTTTAAATACAAGTACAATGTTACCGTTATAAAGAACTTTATTTTCGATTTCAATATTTTCCTCGGCCCACCGCATCGTTTTCAATACTTGATTTTTTGACTTATCTGGCATTTCTGCAAGGGTGTAAAGATGAGAGACTAACATATTATCTGTTATCATTTCCAGCGGAATTTTTTCATAGATTTTGATGTATTGCTCTGCAGTCTTGTCTGTAATATTAAATTCTTTTTTTGTATAATCGTCAAAATTTTTGTATTTAGGCTTAAAATTCTTGTTAGTACGAATGTCTCCTAGGGTTTCTCCAGCTTGCCAGGCTTGCTTTGCAGATTTTTGAGTGTTGGTGATAATTTTCTTCAGTTGAGTAGTAAGTTTGTCAAAGTTATCCATATTTTTCTAAAAAAATTAGTTTCGTGTTTCAGTTTTAAGCCACAAACCGTTCTGTAAACTCAATCAGCTCATCTACCTGTTCTTCACTAAACCATCGCTCAACAGCATCCTCTCCAAACCTGTCTAACGGTTCCTCATACAAATCCGCCACCTCCAACCGTCGCTTTTTCAAAAACACATTCTGCACGGTCCTTAAAAACAGAATCTGATTGGAGTTAAACTGCCGTTGGGCAATAAAATCCTCAAAATTCCGCCTTACCACATCTTGATAATCCGGTAATCCCTCTATCTCGAACAACTCTCGCAGAAACGATAATAAACTATTCACCTTCAAATTAAACGCCTTGCGAATATTCGACTCTGACAACTGCACGTTTCCCTCACGCAACTCTTGCCTCAGTGTACCCTCTAGCGCCACCAGTTGCAAGTCCGTCACCGCTTCCCCATTGCGAATTGCTGCAATTGTCGGGTGAGTCTCCACAATCTCCCACACCTACCCCCCAAACCGCTGGTGGTATTCCTCCTTGATAATTAATTAGACAATTTTCAACCAGACCAAAACAGCCATAGCACGGGCGAGGGCTCCCAGCGATCGCCCAAAACCCCTTTTTTATACTACACATATGCTACACTAACATTGTAACTCGTGCCCCCGCCGGAGGTTCCCTCATGGCAAATGCCAATCTTCCCCAAAATTTCAACTTAATCATACCCGCAGGAACCCAGATTGTTACCAAAATCGAGGTCAAAAACCCCGCCAGTGACGAATCTTGGAAACAGGGATTAGTAGGTGTCATCGTTAAATCGCCTACGGACAATTCCCACGCATATTTAGTCAAACTCCCAGACGGAACAGAAATCAGTCTGCGGCGACACGAACTCAGTATCCGCAAGCAGTTTCAGAGCGAAGGATTGCAGTCAGGAGGAGATTTTCTAGCAGAATACAACCTCTATGATTCTGTTATTTACCGCTGCATTGTTGGTTCGAGAGCCTATGGTCTTGATCACGAGCAATCTGATACAGATAGACGCGGGATTTATCAGCCACCGGCAATCCTTCATTGGTCGCTTTATGGCATTCCAGAGCAATTGGAAAACAAGGAAAATCAAGAATGCTATTGGGAACTCCAAAAGTTTTTGGTTTTGGCACTAAAAGCTAATCCAAATGTGCTAGAATGTTTGTATACGCCTTTGGTAGAAACGGTTTCTCCTGTAGCACAAGAATTGCTGGAAATTCGGGAAATCTTTCTTTCTCAATTGGTTTATCAAACTTACAAT
>DMYK01000410.1 GCA_003483675.1 Microcoleaceae cyanobacterium UBA11344 | reverse complement strand
TGCACGATCGTAGCCGACAATTGGCTCGATTTAGAGACTCTGGCAGAGTTGGGAAAATTGGGTGTCAGCTACTCGACAGGTGAGCCGACACGAGTTATGGTGCGGTTTACGCCTGGAATTGAGTGTCACACTCACGAATATATTCAAACTGGCCAAATCGACAGTAAATTTGGATTCGATCCCAATTCCCTCGATCGAGTTTTTAGTTTCCTCAGCCAGCAGCCGTCGTTATCTTGCGTAGGAGTACACGCTCACATCGGCTCTCAGATTTTTGAACTCCAACCCCATGACGATTTAGCCGAAGTCATAATTCAGGCCTTGACAAAAGCACGTAGTTATGATTTGCCAGCGACAGAAATTAATATTGGCGGCGGGTTAGGCATTCGCTATACTGAAACGGACGATCCTCCTAGCATTCAAGATTGGGCTAGTACGATTTGCTCCGCAGTCATAGCAGCTTGCGATCGGCATGAATTGCCATTACCTAAATTGCTTTGCGAACCGGGGCGATCGCTCGTAGGTACAGCCTGCGTCACAGCTTACACCGTTGGCTCTCAAAAAGTCATTCCGGGAATGCGGACCTATTTAGCAGTCGATGGTGGTATGTCGGACAATCCGCGTCCAATTACCTACCAATCAGTTTATCGAATTCTCGCAGCCAACAAAATGTCTGCTCCGTTAACGGAAACAGTGACAGTTGCTGGTAAACATTGCGAATCAGGCGATATTCTGATTAAAGATGCTAAGTTGCCAGAGTGTCAGGCTGGAGATGTCCTAGTAGTCACGGCTACAGGGGCATACAATTACAGCATGGCTTCTAACTACAACCGAGTGCCCAGACCGGCCGCGGTTTTAGTCAGAGACGGGGAAGTTAACACGATCGTACAGCGGGAAACTTACCAGGATTTGCTGAGGCTTGACCGCCTTCCAGAAAGACTCGCAGCTCAAGAGTAAAGAGTAAAAAGTAACATAATCAATTTTTAGTTGTTACAGAATACTGAGATCCCCGACTTCGTAAAAGTTGTCGGGGAGCTAACAGGGAGCGCGTTTTACGTTTAATTAGAGCGACCTACTTATCTGACAACATATGCTCCTATAGCTTCGCTATAAAAGTATCGGTAACAAACATTCTGTTTGGATGCCAACAAATATTAATTTACACAGATGATGAGTTGAAAACTATTATTTAATTCATCGGCTGTGAGTCTCAAAAATTAACTAACTGTGGTATTTACTACCCTGGTCAGTTGTATTTTAAGACAGACAATTTGATTGGCAAGTTTGACGGGAATTAAAAATGCAAAAATCACCCACATTTTTGCCTTGTTCCAGTAACGAGATGGGGAAAAAAACCGTTGATGGTTCACAGGTTCGAGTGCATCAAGATTCACGGTTCAGAGGCGGTAGCGTTCGATGAACCATGAACAATCAACAATCTGGCTATGATTTTAGCCTCATTCAGTCCTTATTGATTCAGGCGATCGATATTGGATTGGTATTTACCCTTGCGTATTTGGTGCTCGTCATTGTCGGGGAGCGCCGGACGCTGTGGATGGTACGGGGATTTATTATTTTAATGCTGGCGGCGGCGGTGAGCAATTGGGCTGGATTGAGGCTGCTGAATGTGGCCCTCAACAGCTTGGTAACAGGTTCGGCTGTAGCAATGGCGGTGATCTTGCAGTCGGAGTTTCGCCGATTTCTGGAACAATTGGGTCGGGGGGAAATTTTGCAGTTGTTTGGACGCGATCGCCGACCGACTCCTGAACCGGACAGCGTAATAGATGAAATTGTGGACGCAGTAAAAGAACTTTCGCAAAACCGCACGGGCGCTTTACTAATTGTAGAAACAGATGCTCCGATCGACGATCGGGATTTTTCGGTGCCGGGAGTGAAGCTAAATGCGGAAGTGTCTAAGGAATTGTTGCAGACGATCTTTCAACCAAAAACTTTACTGCACGATGGGGCTGTGTTGATTCGAGCTTCGCGGATCGTGTCGGCGGGGGTAATTTTGCCTTTGTCCGATCGCACCGCATCGCGGCAGTTAGGAACCCGCCACCGGGCGGCGATGGGAATTACCGAAAGGGTGCAAGCTTGCGTGTGCGTGGTGGTGTCTGAGGAAACGGGTTCTATTTCTTTGGCCTTTATGGGAACTCTCAATCGACCTTTGACAAGCAACAAACTGAAAGAGTTGCTGGAGGCGAAGCTATTTCCGTCGGAGGGAGAAAGAACTGTCACCCCAATTCCTATAGGTAATTTCGGACGCCAGATAGGATTGAAGGGATGGACTGTATTAAAGCGGATACTGCGACGTCCGTCCTAAAAGCGAATCGGGAGAAACCATGAGTCAAGGAATTTGCTTGGAAGAGTTACCTGCGGATCTAGAACAAGAACGGCTACCTCAGCACGTAGCGGTGATTATGGACGGGAACGGGCGCTGGGCTAAGGATAAGGGGTTGCCCAGGATTATGGGCCACCGCCGAGGGGCGAGCGTTCTTAAGGAACTGCTTAGATGTTGTAAAGATTGGGGTATTCCAGCTTTAACAGTTTATGCTTTTTCGACGGAGAATTGGGGCCGACCGGAGGGCGAGGTGGATTTTTTGATGAGTCTATTCGAGGGGAAATTGCGGGAAGAATTGCGGGAGATGGTAGCAGAGGATGTGCAAATTCGGTTTGTGGGGAATTTGCAGGCTTTACCGAAGTCTTTGCAGGCGGAAATTGAGCGTTCTGTGTCCGCAACTCAGCATAACCGGGGGATTCGGTTTACGGTGGCGACGAATTATGGGGGGCGTCAGGAGATTGTGCAGGCTTGTCGGGCGATCGCAACTCAGGTGCAGGAGGGCAAGTTGCAGCCTTCTGAGATTGATGAGGCTTTATTTAAACGCTATTTGTATACTGCTGATGTTTGTGACCCGGATTTGTTGATTCGGACGAGTGGGGAAATGCGATTGAGCAATTTTCTGCTTTGGCAAATGGCTTATTCGGAAATTTACATTACTGAGACGCTGTGGCCGGATTTTGACCGATCGGAATTTCACCGCGCTTTGTCTACTTATCAGAAACGCAGTCGCCGATTTGGCAAAGTCTAGCGATTTTAGATTTTAGATTTTAGATTTTAGATTGATGGATTGTCGGTCTATATACAGAAACAGTGTGCGCTTTTGTATGTATTTCGCTATCAAAAATCGCCGATCTAAAATCTTTTTCCAATTCTTGAATCTAAAATCTAAAATCGCAAATCTAAAATCTGATTAGGGCCCGGAAAAAACTGCTGCTTCGATATCCTGACGGGAGAGGGAGTATTTGAAGAAGCGCTGAATATCTTGGCCATCATTTCCAGCATTAATGTAGCGGATGGTGAGTTGGTCAATTTCGAGGGCGAGTTCTGCTTTCCATGCAGGTCGATCGATGTTCCAGCAGTGGAGTTCCCGCAGATTTTGCTCGCAGCCACGGCTTTTTAGCCACTGCTCGATTTCTGGGAGTGGATGGTTGTACAAAGGGGTGTCAGCGGAGGGAAGAGTCATGGGATTTTAGATTTTAGATTTTAGATTTTAGATTGGGGATTTCCGATTGAGGATTTCCGATTTTAAATTGGAGATTTGGGATTTGAGGCTTTAACTGCCGCGAATTAAGCCGATCGCGATCGCCAGGATCAAACATCCGATTAAAGTAGCGCCCAGGATAAACAGGGCGAATATTTCTCCGGGAGAAAGCGGCCTATCCGTGGGATCGAGGTAAGCCGAGTTGAAATTTTTTGCCCGCGATTGGGAAACGGGAGTATCGAAGCCAGGGGGCTGCTGAATCACGTTCATGCGAGAATAGCCTATTTTGAGGTCGTAGGCGAGACGACGTTCTGGGTTGCTGAGGGTAGCGTAGGCGTTGTTAAGTTGCTGAAATTTGGCGGTAGCGACTGACTGGGGCAAGTCGGTGGTATCGGGATGATAGAGTTTGCTCAGTTCGCGGTACGATCGCCTAATTGCGATCGGGGATGCGGAAGGATGCAGCCCTAA
>DMYK01000411.1 GCA_003483675.1 Microcoleaceae cyanobacterium UBA11344 | reverse complement strand
CTAAAACCAATTTACAGCACGTCAGCAAAAGCGGGACGCAAACGCCGGTAAACCGCAAAACCTCCACAAAATATAGCAGCAGAAATTAGTGTGGCTACACCCCATTCGCCCCAGTGTTTCACTTCTCCAAGCAGTATGAGATCGCGATAAACTTCTGAGATTGCTGCCATTGGATTCAGCCAAAATATAACTCCTCGCCACTCTTCGGGAATTACTGATGCTGGATAGACGATCGGTGTTAAATAAAACCAAAAATTTAGAATAACACCTAAAGTTTGAGGAATATCTCGCAAAAACACCGTCAACCCCGCAGTTAAATATCCCAAGCCCGCAGTGATCAGCAACTGAGGCACCCACACCAGCGGCAGCAAGCACAGTGTAGCGTTGAGCTTGTGAGACGACACTGCGACTATAACAATCAAAGCTGCTAAACCCAAAGAACTTTCAATAAAAGCTGTCAAAATCGGCACTAGGGGCAGTAAACCCAGGGGAAATACCACTTTTTTCACTAAATTTGGCTGCCCTACTACGGATACTCCCGACTTAATTAAACCGCTGGTAAAGGCACTCCAAGGCAGCAAACCTGCAAACAGCCAGACTCCAAAGGTAATGTCGCTGTTTTCTGGGAAGCCTGCAAGGTTGAGTTTTACCTTGAGGACGATCGAGAATACATACGTGTAAATCAGCAATTGCGACAACTGATTTAGCAGCGGCCACAAATTGCCCAAAATCGAGCCTTTGTATTGAGCTTCCAAATCTCGCCGCACCAATGTGATCAGCAGATGCAGCCTCGCCCGTCGCCTGGGCGTACTTGCCGGCAGCCTGCCGTCAACCGTTTGAGCCTTTTGGGCAACCCTCTTTGATAACATACTCACCGATTTCAGCAATTTTTTTCGCCCTCGCTCAGTTCTTTTACTCCGAAATCAACTCTAGCTGTTTGACCGCAGATGGTTGCTAAAGGGCAATTATTTCATAGTCTCGCCACTTTGATCAAGGGTTTGTCGGCCAGCCGCACTCAGAGGGGCTGTTTTTGAACTGAATATCAGGCACTATTCTGAGGAACGGGCCGAAGAGCCCGTTCCACAAAGAGTGAATTTTATTGTGGGGTGGGCCCTCCTAGCCCGCCCGTGAAAAGCTGATTGAAAATGGTGCAAGATATAAGTTTAAACAAAAAATTCCTGCTTCCAACTTCGGTCTTCCTGACTTCCGTTACTTCCGTTACATCCCGTACATTGCCCGTTGCCGAACTTCCTTGATTATTCGATCGCCTCCCGCAATGCCGAACCGATCGCCACTTTTTGCTCCCCATCGTAGCCCCACCGCTGGAAAAACGCCTCGTATTCGCCCTCTCCATTCCTTAAACTTTCCAGCATTTGTGAGGCGAGAGTTTGACAAGCAGGCATTTGCAGAGTTTGAATTAGATGGCGCGATCGCGCCAGCACCCTCCCAGAGTCCGCCGCCATCTTCGACAACATACTCTCCCTTTGGTGGCGCGAATGATGCACAACCATTGCCGCCGACATCGCCAGATTTTTCACCAGCAGTTCTGCTACGATCTCAGGAGCCTCGCGCAGTGCATCCAGCACGCCTGGGGATGGTTGATCTGCCATTGGTCGATCGTCCGTCAGATAAGTGACAAAAAACCCCCTAGCACCGTTCTGTGTCTTCACCAGAGAAGCCACAGCTTGCTCTATCTCGGTCTCTGAAAGTCGATCGTCCTCAATTTCCGACAATAAAGATTGAGTCAGCGCGATCGCCCCCTCAAAAGTTATACTTTCCGATGCTAATAAATCAGATGGAATACTCATAGCCAACTCAATAATTATCAAGACTCTTCTAATAATTGTAAACAATTTCCGATGGCAGATCGCAGATAAATATGGCAATTATCTCCTCCAAACAACAACCCCCCGACCCAAATTTACCCGAAGACATTGCCCCAGCGCCCCCCCAAAAAATAAAAAATAAAGCCGTCAAACCCCAGCCGGAATCTCTGGTAGAACCCCAAGAGTTACCCGACGAAATCATCAGCAAACAAGAAGACAAAATCCGACCCCAGCGATTAGCGGAATACATCGGTCAAAAAGACTTGAGAGAAGTTTTGGCGATCGCAATTCAAGCCGCCAAATCCCGAAACGAACCCCTCGATCACCTGTTACTTTACGGGCCCCCCGGGTTAGGCAAAACCACAATGTCGCTAATTCTAGCAACAGAAATGGAAGTTGACTGCAAAATCACCACAGCCCCAGCCCTAGAAAAACCCCGCGATATTGTCGGATTGCTAATCAGCCTCAAAGCAGGCGACGTGCTGTTTATTGACGAAATTCACCGTTTATCCAAAGTTACAGAAGAAATCCTCTATCCGGCGATGGAAGACTGCCGCTTAGATATTATGATCGGTCAAGGTAAAAGTGCAAAAATCCGCAGCATTCCCCTCAAACCGTTTACCTTAGTAGGAGCCACCACAAAAGTTGGGTCCCTGACATCTCCCTTGCGCGATCGTTTCGGCTTAATCCAAAGATTGCGCTACTACGAAATAGACGAACTTAGTCTAATTGTCCAAAGAACAGCCCAAGTTCTCGACACTAAAATTACCCCAGAAGGAGCCACAGAAATTGCCCGTCGAGCTCGTGGCACACCCCGCATTGCTAACCGCTTGCTGCGACGAGTGAGAGACTACAGCGAAGTCAAAAAATTAAAGCCAATTAATGCCGAAGTTGCCTCACTTGCCCTCGAATTGTTCAACGTCGATCCCCTAGGTCTAGATTGGACAGATCGGCGGATTTTGACAGCAATGATTGAGAACTTTAACGGCGGCCCAGTGGGATTAGAAACCCTCGCCGCTGCCACAGGAGAAGACACTCAAACTATTGAGGAAGTATACGAACCATACTTAATGCAAATCGGATTTTTGCAGCGGACAAATCGGGGCAGAATGGTAACGGTTGCTGCTAGAAAACACTTGAATTTTATTGAATAAAAAAATTGGGAATGGGGAATGGGGAATCGGGCATTGGTAATTGGTAATTCATTCTTGGAGCAACTCATAAATAACTAATAACTAATAATACAGCAGATTGCAGGTTTATGAAGTACACCCATCTATCGAATATGTCCCTACCAGGATCTATCTGTACCTCACTTATCTGAAAAAGGCTGTATCAAATCCGGTTACATCGGAATTGTATTGGCCCGGCAGTCTATGAGATTGTTAGTTTTAGGGAATTATTGTCGGTAACGAGAGCCCTTGTAGCGTCGCTATGAGATTTTTCATGTTCCCAAGTAGATGACTGATGGCGACGCACCCTACGATATCTAATGAACTAATAACTAATAACTAATAAATTAGACAGTAAATTATTTTCCCAGCTTTTTTACAGCAGTCAAATCAGCTTTTAAATCATGGGAAACCAGCGACGAATTACGTAACAGTTTTTCTCGCTCAGACGCAATTTTTAGAGCTGTTTCCCAAGTAAAAGTAAAAGAATGAAAAGAATCAGAATCAATTCTATCTTCATCCCAATCCCCAATAACTTGCTTAAAAATCTCAAACAACTCTTCTTGCAACTGATCAATTTCATCAAAAGTTCCGGCTTGGCGGATTCTTTGAATCAAATTTAGAATAATCAAATTAAACTTGTCAGCTCGATTTTTTTGTTTCTGCAAAAAACGCGCTCGCAACTGCCAAAGCCAAGAAACAAAAAGAGTAACAAACGAAAAAGACAAACCGATAACATCGGAATTTGCTGCTAAAAAATCCGGCTTTTCGCGATCGAAATAAGCCTGAGCGCCCTCATGTACGGGCAAAGCCAAACCGCCGCTTTCGGACGGCTGACTAATCATGGCCGCCAAAGAATTAGTAGCTACCAAATTGCGGCGGTGCTCGAACAAAATCCGCGTAATTTCCTTAACTATTACCGGATCGATATCCTTGCGAACCAACAGAGTTGCCTCCACCCCAACGGTAGGCAAATCCACATCTGGTACTGCTGGGTCGCCCTTGTAAGTACCCTTAGGAATCAAGTCAGCTTGCAGATAAGGCAACTTAATTTTCATCGCCGCCGCTTGGTCGATGGGCACCAACTTGCCCGGCGTATTTTGCAGCAAATCGCTAACCAAATCGCTCCCCGGAGGTTGCACCCGAAAAATAGCATCAACCTCGCCGCTAACAAACAACTTAGTAGCCTCAGTCCAAGAGCCAGCAGTAAACTGAAAATCGCTTGGTTTCAAACCGTAATGTTTGCTGACCAACCAAAAAGAACTGTAAGAACCGCTGCCTTGAGCCATCAGCGCAATATGTTTTCCTTTTAAATCAGAAACGCTTTGAATTCCCGACTGTTCCGAAACAATTAAATGAAAAACTTCCTTAAACAAAGAAGCAATTACCCGCGCTTCAGGCACTGCCACCGTATCGTTCTGGACAATAGCTAACTGAGCCTCATTTGCCTGAAGCCGGCGCATATTTTCCTCAGAGCCTTCAGTCTCAAGAACTTTAATCCGCAGGCGTGGATTTTGTTGAAAGACTAACTCCGCAATTGCTTGTCCGAAAGGATAATAATAGCCTGTCTTGCTTCCCGTCGCTAGGGTTAATTCATAGACTCGCTGAGTGTCTTGGTGCACATTCCAGCCAAAAACTCCAATCAGGACAACGCTTAATAGAGCAACGGGAAGCATAAATTTATTTTGCATAGAGGTTGAGACTCGATCGTTAGAATGGCAAAATCAAAAGTATTATCGATGAAAATGAAAATAGGACTCGGAAAATTCGACGCGCCCCATAGTGGAGGAGCCAATAGCCAATTCCCTGTTTGGTCGATGCTTTTAGGCCCCATCCGATGGGGGATTTCCCATAGGGGATTTTAGATTAAGATTACCACTCAATCTAAAATCTACAATCTAAAATCTACAATTGTCCGATGCTTTTAGGCCCCATGCCCAATACCCAATACCCAATTCCCAATTCCCTATTCCCTATTCCCCATGTTACTATCCCTCAGAATTAAAAACTTTGCCCTAATTGACTGC
>DMYK01000152.1:2999-3536 GCA_003483675.1 Microcoleaceae cyanobacterium UBA11344 | reverse complement strand
GGACACAACCGCATAGTTGTTAGCACTACTGAAGGAGAAGTTCTGCACGTTATTGGTACGGGGAAACCGGGTTTAACTGATGGTGATTTTGCAGAGGCTGAGTTTTTTGCACCTCAAGGCATGGCTTTTGATGCAGACAGTCAAATTCTCTATGTTGCTGATACTGAAAATCATGCTCTGAGAAAGATTGACTTTGTAACTCAAAGGGTAGAAACTATTGCTGGTAATGGTGAACAAAGTCACGAAATTGTCCATGACAGCGGCAAGGGTTTAGAAACGAAATTAAATTCGCCTTGGGATTTGGAAAGAGTTGGAAATAGACTTTTTATGGCAATGGCGGGATCGCATCAAATTTGGGAAATGCAGTTAGATACTGGAATTATTGGGGTTTATGCGGGTAATGGCCGAGAATCCTGTGTTGATGGGAATCTGGCAGAATCTGCTTTTTCTCAGCCTAGTGGCCTCGCTACGGATCGATCGGAGTTGTTTGTTGCTGATAGCGAGATTAGTTCGATTCGGGCGATCGGCATTGATGAA
>DMYK01000152.1:0-2971 GCA_003483675.1 Microcoleaceae cyanobacterium UBA11344 | reverse complement strand
AGATGGTCGCGCTGAGGAGGTAAGGTTGCAGCACTGTTTGGGTGTAGAATATGCTCAAAATTACCTTTGGGTTGCTGATACTTATAATCACAAAATTAAGCGGATCGACCACCGGGGCGGTATGTCGAGAACTATGATTGGAGATGGCACTGCGGGTCATCTTGATGGTAAAGGTATCAATGCTCGATTTTTTGAACCTTCAGGATTGAGTGCGATCGGACCTCATTTGTTTATTGCTGATACGAACAATCATGTAATTCGGCGAGTTGAGTTAGATACGCTGACAGTCACAACTTTGGATTTCCCCGGTTTGTGTGCTCTTGATGTTTGTATTCCTGATTGAGGCGATCGACTTTTTTGCTATTTCTCCTGTTCTTCATGATCATGGCGAAAACCTAAAATTCCGAAGAACTCAGCAGCCGCCTAATTTTTTCAGCATCGTTTAATTCGCCTACAATTCGCCGCACTGGTTTCGGCCAAACTTTAATCAACGTAGGAGTTGCAGAAATCTGATCTTTTTCGGCTTGTTCGGGATGTTTGAAAACATCTATCACTTTTAAAGTGTAGGGATGATTGAGGGATTGCTCTAATAACTGATGTACAGTCACCAGAGTGTGTTCAGTGTTGGGGTTGCTGCCGGAAACAAACAGCCGTAAAACGTACCCTTGAGTCTCAAGTGCGTCTACACCGGATGCACTTGAGTGCAAGCTCTTGGTTGGCGGCGGCGGCGACGGGAAGCGCGACGGGGGTGGAGTTGTCTCAGGAAACTGTTGAGTCGATCGAGATTGGGCGATCGGAAACTGTACAACTAAGTCGTGATTTTCCCAAAGTTGGGGGAATTGCTCGTAATAGGTAGCGATCGCCATCGGCTCGCACATTTCTTCACGGAGGAGGTGCCACACCAAATCGCCCTTGTCAAAAACCGCATTCAGCAGCGTTTGATGGCGCAGCACCGGGGGGTAGGCTTCTGCTGAAACTCGCAACTGATGATCGCGCGGATCGAGCCAGCAGTCAACGGTTGCCGTATAGCAAGGTATCAAAAAATGCGGCGGTTCCGACAAGCCCAGTATTTCCTGTAGGGCTACGCACAATTGCAAGTGCCACCGAGTTTGCTTGCGATCATCTATGCAGTAGATTAAATCTCCCCCTGGTGTAAACAGAGCAATGCCTTTGAAAAATTTGGGCAAGGTTGGGCGATCGGCTTTCAATGAAGTACACCAATAACAATTAACAATTAACAGTTAACAATTAACAGTTAACTGTTAATTCTCGATTTTTAAACTCGACCTCGAAGCATTTGGGCCATTTCGTTCGGATAGGGCGACTGTTCGATGCAAATCTCTTCGGTGATGCGACCTTCTTGATATAGCCCGTAGAGAGACTTATTCATCGTCGTCATACCCTCATAAGTATCCTTGATCATGATTTGGTTAATTTCCTCATTCTGCCCCTTCATGATGTATTCCTTAACCACATCAGTATTGATCATAACGTCGTGGAAGGCAGCCCGCTTGCCATCTGTGGTTTTGCACAGCATTTGAGCGATGATTGCCAATAGAGATTCAGCCATCGAAACCCGTAGAGCCGGTTGCTCTTCTGAATTGAACATATCCAGAATCCGGTTCAGGGTTTTGACAGCGCTGTTGGTGTGCAGCGTCCCCGCTACCAAGTGACCCGTTTGGGCAGCTTTCAGGGCGATTTCCACTGTTTCTCGGTCGCGAATTTCCCCTACTAGCATCATGTCTGGATCTTGTCGCAGGGCCCCTTTCAGGGCGTTGACAAACTTGAGGGTGTGTCGGCCCACTTCCCGGTGCTTGATCAAAGATTTTTTACTGGTGTGTACAAATTCTACAGGGTCTTCGATCGTGATGATGTGGTGAGAATTATTCTTGTTGATGTAGTCAATCATGGCGGCCATTGTGGTGGACTTACCGGAACCCGTCGGCCCTGTCACCAAAATTAGACCTTTGTGATAGCCACATATTTTCCGAAACACCTCCGGTAGCTTCAATTGCTCCATTGTCAAAATTTCGGCCGGGATCAGCCGCAATACCATAGCAGGGCCGGCTAAAGAGTCAAAGGCGCTGATCCGAATGCGGACGAAACCAAAGTCGAAAGCGCCGTCAAAGTCTAGGTTTTTCTGGAAGTAGGCAATTTCATCATCAGTCATGCACTCCCGCAGCCAACTCATAAACATATCTAAATCAGTCGTTGGATAACCGGCATCGGTAATCTCACCGCGTTTGCGGAAGCGGGGGATCTCATTTACTCCCAGGTGCAAGTCAGAAATGCTTTCTTCTTTGGCTCGCAGGACGAGATCTCTCAAAGTCGGGTTTCCGTTGTTTCCTGAGCTTGAGTCTTTGGGCGCGGCCGATTGGGGGGCAGGTGGTGCAGTCGCCGGTGGTGCGGGGGGAGCTGATGGCGCGGGGGGAGCCGCTGGTGCGGGGGGAGCCGCTGGTGGTGCTGGTGGCGCTCCTGCTGCTCTGGGAATGCCTGGAGCTGGAGGGCGGGGCATACCTGGGGGTGGGGGAGCACCGGGTGCGGGGGGGCGGGGAGCTGGCGGTGGCTGTTGTGTCATATGCGCTACCTTAAAGTTGGCGAGCAGGCGGACTCGATCGGATGATTTGTGGAAGTCTGGGAATGCTGAACGCGATTGTGAGTGTCTTGCACAAAAGCTTAACTGTTGAAATTAGTCTATCTCAAGAGCGAGTCAAACTGCTGCACCTCAACGGGAATATTCTTCCCTTTGCCCAATGCGATCGCCATCGATATAGGATAAGTAATGGATTTTCTACGTCTCTTGAGATTTTTTTTAGGTTCAGAGTTTTCACGGCTCATAAAGTATAAATTGTTACCGCTATTTCTATTTTAAGGAATTGGATCAAATGAATTCTGTTGATTGGGCTTTGACTCCGGCTCTGGAATTGGCGAAGTCGATCCGCACTCTTGAGGTGTCGCCGATCGAACTTGT
>DMYK01000219.1:2933-3795 GCA_003483675.1 Microcoleaceae cyanobacterium UBA11344 | reverse complement strand
CTTTAAATCCTGGAACTTACTACCTCCGGGTTTATCAGTACCAAGGCAGTACAAATTTTACCCTGAATTTGTCTGCAATTCCCACAACAGTTGCCGCCAATAATGTTAGCAACTTAAACGGTTTTGACTCTCGTTTCGGGTTTGGTTTGGTGAATGCTGCCGCCGCAGTTGCTAAAGCTGAAGGTGTTGCAACTTTTCCTGACGTTCCCGATTTGGGCGGCAACGAGTGGGGCCAAGATTTAATTAAAGCTCCAGAAGTTTGGGATCAGGGGTTGACTGGAGACGGAATTGTCATTGCAGTTATTGACAGCGGTATCGACTATAACCACCCTGATTTGACCGGGAATATTTGGAGTAATAGCGGGGAAAACGGCGTTGACTCCCAGGGTCGAAATAAAGCTAACAACGGCCTTGATGATGATGGGAATGGCTTTGTTGACGATTTCCACGGATGGGATTTTGTCAATAATGATAATAACCCGATGGATGACAATAATCACGGCACTCATATATCGGGTTTAGTGGCGGCGAAAAACGATGGCGTGGGCATGACTGGAACAGCACCAACTGCCAAGATTATGCCTTTGAAAATACTCGATCAAGGAGGATTAGGAAAAATTAGGGATGAAATTAATGCGATTAATTATGCAGTTGCCAATGGGGCGAAGATCATTAATCTAAGTTTGGGTGGCTTACAGTTGAACAACGACGAATTGAATGCTATTCGAGCGGCTGAAGCTAAGGGCGTAACTGTGATTTCCGCTGGGGGAAATGATGCTCGCCCCCAGGCAGATTATCCGGCTAGATTTGCTGCGGAGGTAGGAATTGCTGTCGGTTCGATTCAGCGGAACAAGCAGTTTTC
>DMYK01000219.1:0-2891 GCA_003483675.1 Microcoleaceae cyanobacterium UBA11344 | reverse complement strand
GGCAGGGCGGATTCTGGGGATATCTATTCAACTGTACCCCTGTCCGTACCGGGTGTTCCTTATCAGTATTTTGCAGGTACTTCGATGGCTGTGGCCTATGTATCTGGCGTGGTAGCTTTGATGTTGCAGGCTAATCCAAATCTGACTCCGGCCCAAATTAAGAGGATTCTGGCAGAAACTGCCAATCGATCGGACATCATAGTTTAAATTAATTGGTAATGGGTAATTGGTAATAGGCTTGACTGTTACCAAATTTTGTAGGGGCGGGTTTTACAAACAATATATAACGATTATCAACAATCTATATAAACCCGCCCTCGCACAACCAACAATCTACATCAACCTTGATTTGTATCGAATGCGAAAAATGTACAAGGGGTTTACCGTGGGATGGGGGCGGGTTTTATAGATGGTAGGTTTACCATCAATATTTCTCGTGAAACCCGCCCCTACAAGTTTCCTTAAAAGTTGGCGGCGTAAGTTAATTCAAATTGGCGACACAGGGTGATGCAGCAATAGCTTGGTCGATCGAATACTAAGTTGTAATTCATCTCCCCGTCTATTTTGGTTATGGGTTGCTTTAATGGAATGCCGTGTATGTTATATTGGCGGCGTTCTAAGGCACTCCAGTCGATAATTTTGATATCGATTTGGTTCTGCAACTCAGCAACTAACAAACACAATTCCATCTTGTCTTGGACTTGCCCAGTCAGCGGGAATTTCATCAAAACTAACTGCGTGACGAGGGGTTTTTGTTCGTTGGGAAGCTTGTAGGTGTGGCAATGTCCGAGTTCTAGATCATAAGGTTCTAGCTTGAATTTTTCTCCAGTGGCGATCGCAGATGAGTGCAAGTCTTTGAGGCACTTCTCTAGGTGAGGGATCAACCCCAAGTCTGGATCGCACAGCAGTTTGCGAATATTGGAGGTTTCGGTGACTGTCATTTGAGATTTTTTATGTTATTTTTTGGATTCTTACTTCTAGTTTACCGCTAAAAGTACCTCGGTCTAAAATCTATTTTTTGGTGAGTTTCCAGAGATTGAGCTCGACAGTACCGATAACGGAGTCTATTTGATAATTTTGCTGCTGGATTCCCGATCGCAATACTGAGGATGGTTTGTATAAAAACACTTCACTAAAACCGTTAGGAATTCTAGGTATCTTTGGTTTTGCAAGTGCCAAGTCGCGATTTTTGTAGCAAGAAGTGTAGCAGCGGGGTTCGATTAGTAGTTTGACTTTGGGTTCGAGGCGATAACTTAAAGGCATGATATATGCTATATTGGCATCGCTCACTATTAGGGGCTTGCTGGCTTGATTAATAGTCTTAGCTACTTCTAATTCTGCGCGCAGCCAACCGCTGCCTTTGTTCCACCAACTGTCTGCTTGAGAACTCATTCCAGCGGATATAATGCCGGCAGAAAACAGTGCTACTATAGCTGTTTTCCACAATCTTTGCTGTTTAAAATTATCGAGATTGGTGCTAATTTTTACCGACAGCAGGTAAGCAACTGCTAGCTGAATTCCCACATAACAAGGAACTAGATATCGCGGATTTGTCGATCGCCTTCCACCTTTCATTATATCAGGTACTGCTAAAAACAAAGCAGTTGTTGCAATTAGTAATAATATCAGTAGCCACAATCGTTTGGGTGTTTGCCGACAGAGCAAATAAATCGCATATCCAACTAAAGCTAGGATGATGATACTCAGGGGAATTAGTAAGGCTAATTGTGTGGCATTGGCAGTTCCATCAATGCCAAAATCAAAAAATGCGATGCTGACGGAACCCACCCACCTGCTAACTAATCTCAAGAGATTTGTCTGTTGGGCCCATACTGTTGTGCTTCTAATTTGATTGAAGTTTTCTACAACATTTACTAGAGAAGGCATGAAGGCGATAAATGCTACTAAAGCTGCTACATAATAGGCAATAAATGTTTTAATATCGCGCCAGTTGGCAATGATTGCAATGTAGATTGCATGGGCGGCGGCGACGCAGACAAATAACAAGTGGGTGTAAAATCCCATTGTTGTCATGATTGCGTAAATTGTCCAGTGATAAACAAGCCAAATTGGGTTTTGATTTTCGTCAGCGCGCATTGCTCGCAGCAGGGCTGCACTGGATAAAATAGTAGTGACAGTCCACAAACTGTACTGTCTTGCTTCTTGAGCAAACAGAATATGGTAGGGAGAAATTGCAAAAATTGCGATCGCCATCCACGCAACATTGGCAGATTCAAATAACTCCCAAGCTAGCCAATAAATGCTGGGAAATACTAGCAAGCTAATCACAGCGGCTAAACTTCTCATTGCTGTAACAGAACTGCCGAACCACTGGGCCCAATATCGCGCTAGTATGTAATACAGTGGCGGGTGCTGGGGGTCTTCTGTTGCTAAAGAATTCAGGGTATCAGTTAAAGTTTTTTCGGAATTGATCTGCTGATATTTTTGTAAATCTGAGGGCGAGATTATTTTCTGGTACGAAATTTGTTTGAGCATTTCGGCTTCGGTGTAGCCAGAAACTCTCAGGGAAGTATAGGTTTCATCAATCCAGTAAAATTTGCGATCGAGATTTACGAATCTAAAAAATATACCCATGACTAATACAACTACAATTAAAAATCGCAGCCACTTGTCAAGTGGAGGATTCTGAGAATTTAGTCGATCGCTATTTTTAGGAAATTCCATTTTAAAAAACCTCACCTGCGGTGGCTATATAAAACATCATTTATTGACTATTTTCCCTAGAATCATTTCGTCATTCTTACCGTAGATTGTTTGGATTTTATATTGCTTAATTTTGGCAATTTGTGTTTTTAATTCTGGGGAAATACTGTACAAAAACACCTCGTTAAAATTTACCGGGATTTCAACATTTTTAGGTGACATTAGTA
>DMYK01000346.1:18630-22776 GCA_003483675.1 Microcoleaceae cyanobacterium UBA11344 | reverse complement strand
CAGACCGGGGAGTGTCAATACCGACATTAAGGTAATTCCATACTGCATACCGTGACGCTCCTACACCAATCGCCAGCGATATGGTCTATTCTGAGTCCTGTTAAGGATATCAAGAACTTCCTTTAAGGTACTCCAATTGTTTCCCTCTACGGCGTTTTAAAGTGAGGAACACATCCAGCCCCACTGAGGATATTATAGCAAAGAATTTGCGATTCCCGCTCGCGTTAGCTAAAAAAGTTTGAAAGTAACTTCTATTCTTTACTCTCAGGAGGCATCACAAATCCCGGACACCTGTATTTTCCACCCTTCTTATCTTTACAAACCCTCATCGACAGATTCGGGTTGAATAGCACTGCGACTTGGTTATTAACTGTTGGTGTAACAGTCGTAGGAGTTGGCAGTGCTTTTGAGGCTTGACATAGCTCTAGTACCGCGATCGTCGCCAGTAGTGTTGATGAAATCAAGACGGTGCGTTTCATTTTTTGGTTTTTTCCTCTTGTAAGCGTTGACGTGCCATCCCGATCCATATATCCTCATCGAATTCCTGAGAATCCGCATACTTTAGGCAAGATTTCCACTGCTGCTGAGCTTGCTTATCTTGTTTCAGCCCTTCTAAGACTTGAGCTTTTAGGCAGTAAGTCGCTGGTATGGCGCTATCAAGTTTCGTCGCTGCATCCAGATGTTGCAGTGCTTCTGAGTATCGGCGCTGTTCTAGGCGAGCCCAACCCAAATTTTTGAGCAGAGAAGATTTGACTCGATCGTCCTCAGCTAATTTTAAACCTTGAAACAGCAAGTGAACAGCAGCAGGATAATTTTTCTTGTGAAGGATATATAATTGAGCTAGGTTGCTGTAAGCAGCAGGGAACCCGAGTTTAGCAGCTTGCCGATATTTTGCTTCCGCGCATTCCAAATCTTGCACCTCTTCGCAAAGCCATCCCAAATTATAAAGAGCAGTTTGGCTCTTGGGATTTAGGAAGAGCGCTAACTGATAGGATGATTGAGTATCAGCCAACCGATTGGCTTTGTAGTTTTCAAACCCGAGATTGTTAAAAAATAATGCTAGTTCCGGCAACCCAAGTTGCCAGCCACCCAACCCTACTGTTAGCATCAGCAGCAATGCAGCCCATTTGGATTTCTGATGATTTTTAGCTGTAGCTGCCTGCTCCATGACATTGAAAAGGTTAGCTAATGGTTTCATTTTTAGTATAGTTTAACTTGAGAGTCTGGCGATATTTTATTTACGAGATGCAATTACGACCGCAATTGCGTCTCAATCTTGCGAAATAACTGAGACTTGAGCCAATTATCGATCGCCCCCATGCAACTCCCTAGCCGAATGCTTCTGTAATGCTGGCAACACATAGATGTATCCGCTTATAAATGTATACTTCATCAGATGCCATTAGCGATCCGGATATTTAACTTTCGTCAGAAGGCATGGGTCAGAATTAAATAAATAGGACTTACGCACAGACTCTACTTGTAGGGTGCTCTGCGGCGCACCTTACTATTACAGATTCTGTGAAAATTGACTTATGCAGCGTAAGTCCTGTTTTACAATAGTTGCATGGGGGCGATCGCGATCGCCAGAGTTTTGTATTTATACAAATAATCATACTTAGCGTTTTTGGTTTGCGATCGGCTTTGTTTGACTGTAGCAGGAGTTACAATCACTAATAACTAATAACTAATGACTAATGACTAAAATTGCTTCATGGCGCGTTCCATATCCCGCTTGTCGTCGCGTTTCTTCATGTCTTCGCGCTTGTCGTACAGTTTTTTCCCTTTCCCCAAACCAATATCCAGTTTTACCCAGCCGCCTTTCAAGTACATTTTTAACGGCACTAACGTCAAGCCTTTTTCTTCCACTTTGCCGATTAATTTGCGAATTTCCTGCTTGTGCATTAGCAATTTACGGGTGCGGCGAGGTTCGTGATTAAAATAGGCACTCGCGCTTCTCCAAGGCGAAATGTGAACGTTAATCAGCCACAGTTCGCCATTCCGAACTAAGGCATATCCGTCCCGCAAATTGGCTTTTCCTTCCCGAATCGATTTAACTTCGGTTCCTTTCAGCTCGATGCCCACTTGGTACGTCTCCATAATCTCATAGAGATGACGGGCTTGTCGGTTATCACTAACAATTTTGTATCCTTCGGTCTTTTCGCTCATCATTCCCTCCACTAAAAACAGTATAACGTTAGCGACTTTAATATTGAAAATCAAAACTTTACAAAACTTAAATTACAGGTCTAGGCCTAATCAATTTTTCTGAGCTAAGATGTCACCAACCTGAATGTCAAGTGGTATCATGCAGCGCGCAGACGGTCCTAATTCTGGAGTTAATTTAGTTTTGCTAGCTCCTTTGTTGCTGACAATCGCTTGGTTTTTGGCAAATATCTCGGCAGTAAAATGGCTGTTATCGTCCGTAGCAGAGATATCGACCATTTACAAGATATTGACCAGTGTTTTAATTGTAGCATTGACTGCCCGGTCGATCGGCAATCCCCATCGAGCGATCGAACTTTTGCCGAATTTAGTTCTGAGACGCTACCCGCTGCTGTTGATGTTGGGTGCAGGTATTTTGTCGATCGCCCTTCAGTGCATAATAGATATCAAACAAGTTACCGTACTGCTATTTATCCTAGGAACTTACGGGCTGTGCGGCTTATTCTCTGAGCCGAATTTTTGGCGAAAAAATTTGCCAATAGCAGGCTTATTGGCTTGTATTTTACCATTCAACAGTCAGTTTAACAGTGGCTTGGGTTTGCCGGCGCGGGTGCTAACGGCTCAGGTGGTAGAGCAGTTGCTCTCAGCTTTACAGATCAAAGCCATTTCTTCTTACGATATCATCGTCTTAGAAAATAGCATCGCTCACGTTGACGTGCCTTGTAGCGGCATTAAAACCCTCTTAGTGGGAACGCTATTTTTGCTAGCTGCTACCTGGCTAGAAGGGCGTCAATTAGGTTTAAGATGGCTAGCAGTCTGCGCTGCTAATTTCTTAATGTTGCTGTCTGCTAATGCTGCGCGGGTTGCAGTGTTAGTCGTGGTTTCAGAGGTGTTTAAACAGCAAATATTCGCACAAATTATCCACGTCCCCCTGGGAATTGTGGGTTTAGTCTGTGCTTGTTTTGTGACGTGGTTGATGCTGCAACGAGTCCCGAAAATTCAGTCAGAAAAAGCCAGCGATATTTCCGCAAAACCAAACTCGGAAATTCTCAAAAATCAGCCCTTAGCCAAACCGGGACTCATTGCAGCAGTAACTGTTTTGGCAGTAATTTCTCAACTGTCTCATGTAGAAACGCCAAAAATGGCGATCGCACCTTTAAGATTGCCAGAAAACATTAAATCAGAGTCGATTCCCCTGAATCCTAGCGAACAAAAATTCTTTGGTAACTATCCGGGCACGCAAACCGAAAAAAGGAGATTTGTAGTCGGCAATTTGCGCGGTTCTATGCTCACAGTAGCGAGCACATCTTGGCAGACTTATCACGCACCGGAGTTATGTTTTGTAGCTAGCGGAATTTCCGTCGATCGCCTAGAAAGAAAACAACTAACATCTGCTGTAATAGCGCGCTGGCTGTCTCTCAAAAACCACCAATTATCAGCAGCATACTGGCTGCAATCACCCCAACTAACTACAGATAACTTCCTGTCCCGCATCGGCAGCGACATCACTCACAAAAATCAGATTTGGGTGCTAGTTTCCATTCTATTTGACAGTTATCTAAACCCTGAAAGCTATGAAGTAAAAAACTTCGCTAGTAATGTACATGATGCCATCAAACAGAGTTTAACAGGAGAAGTAAATGAAAATCAAACAGGTATTTGATCGAAGTTTTAAAGCCATTTTTTGGTTTTGGAATGTGACTTGTTTATCGATTGTTTACTTGGGGATTTTGCCGATAATAGCAGCGCCATTAATTATCGCAACAATAGATGGCATCATCCCGCTAGAGTTTTCTTTGACGATCGCAGCGTTGATAGCAGTACCCACTGTGTGTACCATCATCGGCTCAAGGTGTTTTATCGAGGAACCCCTACAGCTAATGCGTTGGTTTTACGGAGTTGAAGCACCGCTATTTTTGCTGTGTTTAATCCGCTTATTCCTGCTGCGGGAACTTACCCCAGCCAGCTCTCAAATTATCG
>DMYK01000346.1:0-18511 GCA_003483675.1 Microcoleaceae cyanobacterium UBA11344 | reverse complement strand
CGAAGTGCGTGGCTACAATTAGGATGCCACAGTTTAATGCTAGTAGTTGGCATTTGGGCGGCAACATTGCTGATGTATTACGCTCTACCGGTGGCAGTAGTTACAGTTGCTGGATTCTTCAGTTTAGTCATAGAATTCTTCAAGTTTACATGGGTATCACCATTTCTGGAGATGTTGAAAGACGGGGCGTGGGTATGGGCTTTAATTTGGATACCACTATTCTTTATATTGTTTGGGTTAACCTGTAGCTTATTCGTTGTAATGCCTTCGCTTTACGGCTTTCTCTACATTGATTCGGGGCGGAAAATATTTCGCATTTTTGCTACGCAATACGGGAAAAATCAGGCGATTGTGGG
Organism: Microcoleaceae cyanobacterium UBA11344; assembly: GCA_003483675.1. Taxonomy (GTDB): domain Bacteria; phylum Cyanobacteriota; class Cyanobacteriia; order Cyanobacteriales; family Microcoleaceae; genus Microcoleus. The sequence continues at coordinate 18,155 of DMYK01000346.1, read as the reverse complement.
AAGTTTGGGAGTAATAGCAGCTTGGCTGGCTATTTTCTCCGCTTTGCAGCAACAGCCACAAGTTGAAGCACTGAAAATGCTGGCGACTCCGCCCACAAATGACAGCAGTCGGCAAACTTTATTAGCGAAGTCTGAGGTGATTCGATCGGGCTTAGTTAATGCTTATTTGTCGCCTTACCGCTACCTCAGCACTGTGGGAGAAAACAACCACATTTATGAGATATACAAAAATACTTTGAATTTGCCTGACGGAGCGGCTAAGACTGTGCAGAACAGCTATAATTTTTTAATGTCGCCGTTTTTGTATAAAGGCTCTAGTGCTGATGCTAAAAAAGCCGAAAAACTCTACGGCGAATTCTTTGATACGGAACTCCAAAAAGGCGATCGAGAAGCAGTACAGCACGCGGTACAATCTACGTTTGACCGGGAAGAAGCTAAAGCAGGTTTGCTGAATGTTAATCAGGAAAAAGTATGGCTTAAATCGCAAGAAGTTACCGTCCAAGAAAACGGCGATTGGGCAGATGTTCAACTCTACGAAGTTTACCAAAATCAAACGCCGAACTTGCAAGAAGTATTCTACTATTTTTCCTTGCCGGAAAGCGCCGCAGTTACAGGAATTTGGCTGGGAGATACTGGGGATTTGAAAAAGCGTTTTGTCTTTACTGTATCGCCACGAGGTGCTGCACAGCAAGTCTACAATCAGCAGGTAGTAGAAAATGTAGATCCGGCTTTGCTAGAACAAATTGGCCCGAAACAATATCGCTTGCGGGCTTTTCCAATCCCTGCTAAACGAGACTTCACCCAAACTAACGGGCCAACGGAAATGCACCTCTGGCTTACTTATAAAGTCATGCGACAAGCACAAGGTTGGGCCATGCCTATTTTGGCTGAGAAACGTAACATTTTTTGGAATGAAGATACTCGCCACATGATTGCTGGAAAACAGGTAGATTACATTGGTAAAGAGGCAAAAGAAACTTGGCTACCACCCTTTTTGCCAGCAGTCGCACAGCAGCCTCTGACATCTCATCAAGCGAGTATTCCGGGAGGAAATATCATTTCTGCTAAGCCGCTTGCTAGTTCTAATTACTCGCTACCGCAAGGCAAGAAGTTTGCATTGATTCTGGATACTTCTCGCAGTATGGCGACGGAAACTAAGGAGGTAAAACAGAGTTTTGAATGGTTGAAAGCTAATACTTTAGGCAAAAATACTGTTGATTTGTATGTGGCGAGTGCGGCTGGGATGCCACCGAAGTTGGTGAAAGATTTACGCAGTTTTGATGCGGGAAAGTTAACGTTTTATGGTACGATCCAACTCAAGGATATATTGCAACAGTTTGCACAGTTGCGCGGTGATACAAGTTATGATAGTGTATTTTTGGTGAGCGATCGCCATAGTTACGAATTATCGGACGATCGCCAAAACACCGTTTCCATGCCTACACCGCTGTGGATAGTGCATTTGGGAGGTTTGCCGCCCGGTTATGACGACGCTACTTTAAAGACAATTCAAGATAGTGGCGGCGGAGTTTCTACGGATATTAAAGAGGCGATGCAGCGAGGGGCGACGACAGCAGCATCGGGCAATTCTGTAGTTAGCGTTGTGGATGGCTATGCTTGGAGTTATGCCAAAAATGCGAAATCAGAAAAGAAACTGAAATCGGCGGCTGCAATAGAGCCATTAGATGCCGTAAATGAAGGGTTTAAGCCAATAGCTGCGCGGCAGTTGATCGCGGCACTTAGCAAGCAGAAAAGTTCAAATCAATTGAGTCAATTGGATGCGATGCACTCGGTGGCTAAAACCTTTAATGTGGTAACGCCTTATTCTTCGATGATTGTGTTAGTTAATGACGCGCAAAGGGAGCAGCTAAAACAAGCAGAAGCCAAGAAAGATCGATTTGAAAGAAAGGTAGAATCGGGTAAGGAGGAGCTAACTAAACCAGAAAATCCTCTGAATGTTTCTGGGGTTCCTGAACCGGAAGAATGGCTGCTTTTGGGGGTTGGTGCGATCGGGCTTGTGGTGATTTTCTTCCGTCAGCGGCGATCGAAAATGCTATAAAGACGCATGGGCCCAGAAACCTGGTTTTTCACCTAATTTACGGTGTGTAACGAAGTATTTCGTAAAAAACCCGGTTTCTTTGAGTATACAACACCCTAAACCCCGGAGATCCCCCGCATTCTTGCCCCTACTCACCCCTTACTCCCCTTAACAAGGGGGGGGACAAGAGCATTCTCTCGTCACCCCCTACTCACGCCCTACTCCCTTTTTAAGGGGGATTTAGGGGGAGATTCACAGTGTTGCATTCTTTTTTTAAATTGGTATTAATTTCTACAAAAACTCGATCGCCCTCAATCTTCACCGGATAAGATTGCAGCCCTGGTGCTGGTGCATTCAAACATTTACCGCTATCTAACTTGTACTTAAATTTATGAAAAGGACAGGTAATGATACCGTTGCTTATCTTACCCATGTCGATCGGATATTCCAAGTGAGTGCAAGCATTGCGGTAACAAGTGACATTCATGCCTTGACGGTTTAAAATCAGCGAAATGCCCTCAACTTTTACCTCCAAAATATCCCATTTTGGAACGTGATTCAGCGCCGTTATCTCTACCCACATAGACTTTTTTGTTCATATAATTGAATGAGCTTTCTATTAGAGCATATCCTAGGGATGAATCTGACTCAAAATCAGCCTCAACCTGTCATAATCATCCTTGAGCAAAACACTCAAACTCCTGCCCGCTTCCACCAACCACGATCGATCGCGCTTTCGCAACTGATAAATCTCCCGAATCGTCGCCGCCGTCAGCGCATCCACCGGTGCATTAGCCACCCCCAGCAGCGTTCTCAAAAAATCGAACTGTCCACTAAAATCAAGAACCTCATCGGGTTTGCAGTGATAAACCGCCTGGTGAATTTGCGGTGGCCGCGGCGGGAGATATTGATAAATTCTACCTCTGGACTCCCCCTGTCCGTTCAACCTTTCCGGCGGCATCTCAAACCCCACAATTGCTACTCGAAACTCTGTTTTTAGCATCGCAAAAATCTGTGGCTGTTCTTCGCGCAAATCGGCTAGCGACAAACCCAAAGCGCGAGCTCTGTGCACCGAGTCGATCGGGCTAGTCGTAGCGTAATAAACCACCCCATAAATTTGATTTTTCGACTCTTCATCCTCGGCTTTCACCCAACTCCCAAAAGGCGGCATCACCGGAAAACTCAAATCTTCCGGTTCCAAGCACTGAGCCAAAAATTCCGAAGTTGATGTCTCGATGACCTCTGCAATGCGATCGGGATGGCGGTCTTTTGTGGCAAATTGGGGTAAAGGCAAACGCATAGTTTTAATGATTAGTTATTAGTGATTTGTTATGAGTTATGAGTTATTAGTCATTAGTCATTAGTCATTAGTCATTAGCACCGCTACTGACTAATGACTACTGACTAATAACTAATGACTACTTCGCCCGACCGGCTGTAGCATCCACAAGTTCCAACTGCGACAGCCGAAACGCGATCAATTTGTCCCAATTTCCGCCTTCAAACAGCACAGCCACTTTCCCGTCAGTAACTCGCTGAACTTGTCCTTGAAAGCCGTAGTAAATCTCGACTCTATCTTTAACTCGAACTGCCGAACCAGGAAAAATCATAATTGTTGAAATTTATGTTTGCTCTCTATAGCTTACCGCCCAGCAAGCGTCAAAAATCTAGAAAGGTCGATCGCGACTTATGCACCAAAACCAAAGAAACCGGGTTTTTTGCGGTTTTTGCGGGCTGTAACNNAAACCCGGTTTCTGACCAGTCCTGGATGCACTCCGACGCTTCTACCTAAAAAACCCGGTTGCTGGGCCCCCATCGTAAGTCCTAAACCTTTAACCCGGAGGCCATTTCATGTGACGCCCACCCAGAATGTGAAGGTGGAGATGGTCTACAGTCTGGCCGCCATCGTTCCCATTGTTAATCACAACTCGATAGCCGTTGCTGAGTCCGAGTTGTTCAGCTACCCGTTTGACAGTCAGCAGCAAGTGTCCCATGAGAGCATGATCTCCTGATTCGGCATCGGCTAATTTGGGAATAGGCTTTTTGGGAATGATTAGGATGTGAATCGGTGCTTGCGGATGGACATCTCTGAAGGCTAGGGCTAAGTCGTCTTCATAAACGATGTCTGCGGGAATCTCGCGGCGGATGATTTTGCTGAAAATGGTTTCTTGAGTTGTCATGGGTGTGAAGGAAGTTCGGCAACGGATTGTGTAACGGATGTAACGGATGAAAGGAAGAGGTAAGAAGAAAAAGTTTTTTCTACTGTTCCGAGTTTCTTGTTCCATCGTTAATCATAATAGATGATAGATGAAAGATAGCCGAACAAGGATAAAAAATAATGCTTGCTAGGGTTTGGAGTGCATCGATTGTTGGAGTTGACGCGGTAAAGGTTGGTGTTGAGGCTGATGTGTCAGGCGGGCTACCCAAAATTGTGGTTGTGGGATTGCCAGATTCTGCGGTACAAGAAGCTAAGGAAAGGGTTAGGGCGACGCTGAAAAATTCAGGATATGCTTTTCCGATGCGGAGTATTGTGATTAATTTGACTCCGGCGGATTTGCGGAAGGAAGGGCCGAGTTTCGATTTGCCGATCGCCATTGGCATTTTAGCAGCATCGGAACAAGTCAGCGCTGAACTTTTGGGAGATCATTTGTTTTTGGGGGAACTCTCTTTAGATGGGACTTTGCGGGCTGTGGCTGGGGTTTTGCCGATCGCCGCTGCTGCTGCCAAAATGGGTATTTCAGGATTGATTGTACCGGCTGGTAACGCGCAAGAAGCGGCTTTGGTAAATGGAATATCTGTTTATGGTTTTGAGAATATTTTTGCAGTTACTGATTTTTTGAACAATCCTAATGTGTATTCACCAGTACAAGTCAACGGTCGAGAAGAGTTAGCAAAAAGGCGCATTCCGGGTCTAGATTTAAAGGATATCAAGGGGCAAATTCACGCGCGGCGGGCTTTGGAAATTGCGGCTGCGGGGGGACACAATTTGATTTTTGTGGGGCCTCCAGGGAGCGGTAAGACTATGCTGGCGAGACGTTTACCGGGTATTTTGCCGCCGCTGACTTTTGAGGAAGCTTTGGATGTGACTCAAATTCATTCGGTGGCGGGGTTGCTGAAGGATAAAGGTAGCTTGGTGAGCGATCGGCCTTTTCGCAGTCCTCACCATTCAGCATCCGGGCCTTCTTTGGTAGGTGGCGGCAGTTTTCCGCGTCCGGGTGAAATTTCTTTAGCACATCGCGGCATACTTTTTTTGGATGAATTAACTGAGTTTAAAAGAGATGTTTTGGAGTTTTTGCGGCAACCGTTGGAAGATGGTTATGTGACGATTTCTCGAACTAGACAATCGGTGATGTTTCCGGCTCAATTTACTTTAGTTGCGAGTACGAATCCTTGCGCTTGCGGTTACTATGGCGATTCGATTCAACAGTGTACTTGTTCGCCGCAAAAGAGGGAGCAATATTGGGCAAAACTTTCTGGGCCTTTGATGGATCGGATTGATTTGCAAGTGGCGGTTAATCGTTTGAAACCGGAGGAAATTACGCGACAGCCGACTGGGGAGGAGTCGGAACCGGTGCGGGTGAGGGTTGAGCGGGCGCGGGCGATCGCAACTGGCCGTTTTAAGTCGGAAACTAGCTTGCGCTGTAATGCGGAAATGCAAAGCAGTCACATTAACCAATGGTGTCAGTTGGATGATGCTTCTCGGAATTTATTGGAGATGGCGATTCGGAAGTTGGGGCTTTCGGCTAGGGCGAGCGATCGCATTTTGAAGGTTGCGAGAACTATTGCTGATTTGTCGGGGGATGAAAGTTTGAAAACGAATCATGTGGGGGAGGCGGTTCAGTATCGGATGATCGATCGAATGCAGTAGGGGCGGTGCCAAGAGTGCCCGCCCTCCGATCGGGCAACCACGGGGGGTTTGCCCCTACAAGAATTACACAAATGATTTAGGATCGCTATATAAAAAATTTTTAAACGAACCGCGAAGACGCGAAGAACACGAAGATCGGAAAGAGAAGAGAGTTTTAAGACAATAATGACTATTCATCGGTTATAATACTTGAAATTCTCCATCCCAATTAAATTTTATGAAATATACAAATGGATTATTTCAACTGGAATAATTTAATCGCAGCTCATTTTTTCAAAAATGAAATGGCAGGGCGCGGCGTTCACCTGTATGTCACAGAGGAACTAATAACAGATATTGGTCAAGAAAGCGGTGCTGATTTTTCAGATTTTATTGAAGCTATCAAAATCGGACTTCCTGGTGCAAAAAGGAAGGGTTTATGCGTAAAAGCTTTGGAAACTCAGGAAAATTGGCGACGAGAGTTAGATTATCCGCCATACATTGGTTATTTAGCGCTATTTGTCTTAGCCGCCGGTATTGAAGGAGATTTTGCCACCCATTCTTACTATCCGCGCTTGCGAACATTACTTGATGAAGAGCCTACCACAGGGCAGTATCCTTCATTTGACAGGATGTCGAAACTCTGGGAAGATTTAGAAAAGTGGTCTAATGAAGACAAATCTGGCGAATTGGGTATCTTCAACAGCAACCGCGTTGGGAAGAGAAAACACATTGGATTGCCGATCGCCCAAACTCTTTTAACTGAAAAAGAGCGCCACGCACTCCCGGCTATTTTTGCTGCTGCTGACTTAGATCCTATTTCATATCCCGCTGAGGGGGCGATCGCACTTTTGTTAGCCTCGCACGGGCGCAAACAACTGCGAAAACGGACTTTAAGCTTATTAGAAGAAACCAGAGACAGCGAAGAACTTCGCCAAGCATTGCTAGAATGGATTATTGATGAATTGCGCGGTTGGGATGGAACTGCTGAAGTTTCAGGTAAAACGCAGATTTACGGACTATTGAGATTGTGCTGCAAACTCGATTCAATTGCCAAACGCGCTAGCCTAAGCTTGCGTTGCAGTACCAAATATGAATTCCCAGAAGAGGATTTGCTGTTATTTTTAGATGGTAATTCTCAATCCTTTTCTTGTTACGAAGAGAGTGGGGGTTTGTCTTCACCTCTAATATGTGAGTCAGACGGAAAACCGCTAGTTGGTTGTGAGTTTGATTGGTTGAAAGGTTTGCAAGTGCGATCGGCTGACTCTAAATGGTGTTTTAAGCTGCCAGCATCCCCGATTAGAGTATTCGTTAATGGAGACACTCAGGGTTTGCCAGGTATTGTAGAAGTGCGACAGTTGCCCACTCAACAGCCATTTTATTTAGCTGCACATGAACAGTGTTTAGAATTGCTGACAAGATGGGGAGAATCTAGCTGTCAAGGCTTTGAAAAGTTGCTAATAATAGATGGTTTGCCCAGTGGGTGGCACTTGTTCAAAGCGCAGGCAGCTTGCAGTGACGAGCTGATTAAACAAGAATACCCAATCTTAGCTTTCCCGACTAATGTACGGCTAGAGTTAGCTGGGGGAATCCGCCTGGAAAGAGGCAATAAATTCTTTAAGTTTGCCCCGCCAAAGTTAATTTTACAAGGTGGCAGCGAATCAATAAAAGTATATTGCGATAATAAGTTGTTAGATTGCACGTCAGCAGCAGGTATTTATGAATTGCCAGCCGATACTCCAGCCGAAACAAAGTTGCTAATTGAAGCACGCAGTGGAGAGGATATTATCAAGCGATGTTCTCTGTTATTAGTAGAAAACTATTCTTTGCCATCCCAAAGCAACGCGCAACAGTTCGATCGCTTCGGGAAGCTCCAAATAGGGGATAATGAGAGCGCGGGCGTTGCTGGTGCATTGGTGCGGTGCGTTGATTTCCCCGACTTTAACTTCAACACTTTTTTACCAATACAAGGAAAGCAGCGGATTTTATTTGTCGGTAAAGAACCAGGTCAAATAGCAATCTGGCCGGCGGAATCACTGCCTACAGATTGGGAGCCTGTTTGGGCTATTTCCAAAGGTCGCCATCGCGGTCAAGCAATGTTTTGCGGCACTAATTTGGCAGAGTCACAACCGTTGATCTCAAAGTGCAAAGACAGAAAGAAAATGCGGGAATGGAAAGAAATACTGTGGTACGATCGCAAGAAAATTTCCCCGCCAGATAGGCACAACTTTAAAGCATTGTGGAAACAATTTCAAAAGGAGGCAGAGCGTGTCTGAAACTAGCGAAAAACTGCTCTACGTTATTTCTGCAAAAAAGGAACTTGCTTGGCTATCCTTTAAGGAAACCTTTGATTATTTATATAATCTTGAGACTGGTTTCAGAGATGAAAATACAGACAAAGATGGAATTAAGAATAAAAGATTGCAAGCAATTCGCGCCCTCGATTCCCTAGGTCATTGCGACTTTTATTTTAGCGGTGATAGCAGCAAGAATAAGGTTTATGCAGCTCCTCCTGTATTGGTGCGATTGCCTTGTGCTGGCTTTCCTCAAGCCATTTTAGCAGGAGCGCGATCGCCCAATACTATCCAACAATTATCAGATGCTTGTCAGTCTGTGGGAAATCATATCAACCCTGAAATCAAAGAACAAGCGAGTGAATTGGCGCTGATACCGAAGCGAGTGGCTGTACAAGCAGAGGATTTGAGGGAATTACACGCGATCGCATCATCTCTCGGCATACCTTTTATCGAAACGCCTTCAGCCTGGTCTTTGCTGCATTTTGCCGCCAGTATTGACAACTACTTAGCTACCCTCAAATGGTCTAACGATCGAGAATTGAGCTGGAAGCGCGAAACTTTTGAACCTAGTTCATTACAATTTAAAACCATCGAAAAAACCGACACTAATATTCGTCTCAGCCGATACAGTCATCCATCGCGAAACACCAAATCGTACTATCTTTTGCAAGATGGAATGTGTACCGAAACAGACCTTGATTGGGGAAGGTATGCTATTCTCAAAGCACTGCGAATGAATGTTCTGATCTACGACAAACGCAGATTCACTATGGCAGTACCAGCCAGCGCGAATCTGCCGCGACTCCTGGAAAGAGCCTTAACTCTTTGTTCCGGTTATGCAGCAACATATGTAAAAAAATTGCCGCACGATCCGCAAATTCAGGGATTAAATTTATTCACCGCGATTCCCCCTCAAATAGCAGAAATGACCGCATCTAAATTAGGGCAAACACTCTTGCAGCAATCTTTAAATATAACATAGTGAGGTAATTTATGCACGACCCAATTAACGCCTTTAACACAATCCGCGACAACTTTCTACTGTACATAAAAACCGCTTTCGGAACTCAATTCCCCGAAATAGAACAAGAACGCGAAAGACTGCTGCGCCAACCCGGTGCATTCCATCAAGAACCCTGGATTGAACCGATGCCCCGCTATCAAAGATCGGGTAAAACTATCAATGATTTAGATATTTCAAACGTACCCGGATTAGATGAATCTGCCCTTCAAGATTTTAAACAGCTTGCCTCCTGCGGACTTGTAGGTAATTACGAACTGTACAGCCACCAAATCCAAATGCTGCGGCAGGCATTAGAAGGTCAAAATGCTGTAGTAACTGCGGGTACTGGTTCAGGGAAAACAGAATCTTTTATGTTACCGCTATTTGCTTACCTTGCCAAAGAATCTAGAAATTGGGAGAATCCTAAGCCGGAGAAACCTCATCTCAACGACTGGTGGAAAAACCAGGAGTGGCAGAATGAATGTAACCCTGTAGGGAAGAAAAACCGCAGTTTTAAGAAATCTTATCGCGTTCCTCAGAGGAGTCACGAAAATCGTGATGCTGCCGTTCGCGCCCTCATTTTATATCCCATGAATGCCTTAGTTGAAGACCAACTTACGAGGCTGCGCCGCGCTTTAGATTCTGAAGCAACGCGAGAGTGGTTTCAAACTAATAGAAAAGGCAACCAAATCTATTTTGGAAGATACAACGGTGTTACACCCGTACCGGGGCATGAATACACAGAAAGTCGTAAACCTAATGGCAAAAAAATAAAAGAACTGCTGGAAGCAATACAGCAAATGGAGGAATCAGCCACTAAAGCTAGCGAACACGCAAATCAAACTGGCGATGATGATGTGAGGTTCTTTTTCCCGCGTTTAGATGGTGCAGAAATGCGCTGTCGCTGGGATATGAAGGATGCCCCGCCAGATATTTTAATCACTAACTATTCTATGCTCAGTATCATGCTGATGCGGAATATCGATCAAGATATTTTTGAAAAAACGAAAGAATGGTTAAACAAAGATGGCAGCATCTTTCATTTAATTGTTGATGAATTGCATTTATATCGTGGCACTTCTGGGACAGAAGTCGCTTATTTGCTGCGACTGTTGCTGCAACGATTGGGGCTGCATCCAGGTCATCCAAAATTGCGGATTCTTGCCTCTAGCGCATCTCTGGAACCAGACGATCCAAAAAGCTTAGAATTCCTGAATCATTTTTTTGGTACAGAATGGAATTCCGAACAGATTATACCGGGTCATTTAGAGCCAATTCCACCAATTGAAGGTCAAGAATTTATTGATTCTCAACCGTTTATCGCCTTGGCATCAGTACCGAAAATCAACAATATAGAAACGTTCCAGTCAACGTATGAATATAGTGATGTCCGCCAAATAGTCGAATCTGAAAGTGTGCAGATTGGCGCTAGAATGGTCGATGCTTGTAACGTTGACGGCAAAATTCGTGCCGTATCGATCGCTGATTTTGGTCAAAAAATGTTCGGGAATGACTTAAAAAATGAAAATCTCAATCTGGCAGTAAGGGGATTACTTGTCGCTCGCGGTTTGTCCGAGCAAACATCCTTGCCATCCTTCAGGATGCACTGGTTTTTCAGGAATATCGAAGGGCTTTGGGCTTGCACTAAACCGAATCATGGATGCGAGGAAAATGAAATCAGCGAAAATCGACCTGTTGGCAAACTATTTGTAGAAAATCCTCCGATACTTTGCGATAATTACCGAGTTTTAGAACTTCTTTATTGCGAACAGTGCAGAACTGTATTTTTGGGGGGAAACAGGCTGACAAGACAGAATAATGACGGATGGGAACTTTTGCCTACAGAACCAGACATTGAGGGAATTCCCGATCGCAAAACAGCCATAGCTTTAGATCGCCGCAAGTATCAAGAGTTTGCCGTATTTTGGCCTTTTAGAAATATTGACGAAGAGGTTAGTAAAGGTTGGAAACAGCCATCGAGACAAGGTAAAGGTAGCGAGAAGGCTTGGTGGGATAAAGCATCGCTAGATACTCGCAGTGGTCGCGTTATTCTAGGAGATCCAGATTCCCCGGAAGAACAGTGGGTGAAAGGCTATCTGTTTCACTTGCGATCGCTCTCAGCAGAGAAGCAAGAATTTATTGGCTCGTTACCCTCAACTTGTCCCTGCTGCGGTGCAGACTATAGCAAACGCAAGTTTCGCAAATCTTCAATTCGATGGTTCCGCACGGGTTTTTCTAAAGTTAGCCAATTACTCTCCAAAGAACTGTTTTATCAGCTACCGGAAGATGCAGAATCCCGGAAATTAGTCGTGTTTTCGGACAGCCGAGAAGATGCAGCTTCTATATCTAATGGAATTGAACGAGCTCACTATGACGATCTCATACGAGAAGCACTTTTTGATGAACTTGGACAACTCGCTGTAGGAGAATCGCACCTGTTAGAAGATATTCAACAATACGGTCAGCCTAATCGTCCTGAAGCCCAGTTATTTGCTCAACGTAACCCAAAAGTTTTTGAAGAGTTACAAAAAGCTATTAAAAATGTTAACAAACCCTGGCCGGAAGGTCTTGATTCAGAAGATTTGGAAATGTATAAAAATCGGCAAGATCAGGCTCAGAAGGTTCTCAACGAAATTCAACAAATAGTTAATACCCGCACAGTTACTCTCAGCATAATGTTTGAACCAGACAGTGAAGATCCTGACAATAAAGAGCCTGGTTTGCTGATACAGCGATTGAAAGTTTTGGGTGTCAATCCTGCTGGTAATGATGTCGATTACCAGGAATTTAATTATGATAGTAACTGGCATCATTGGACAAACTTGTTTGATTTTTCCTCTGATACCGCAGGATGGAAATCTGATTTGTCTCCAGGCGCACAGGAAAGGCGAGAAAATAAACTCCGCTCTAAAATAAAATCAGAGGTTTGTGACACACTTTTTAGTCGCCTATACTTTGGTATCGAAGCATCGGGTCTGGGTTATGTTCGCCTGAATTTACCGCCAAATCAACTAGAACAGCTAGCAATTCAATGCGGACTTTCACCCTCAGTATTTGAGAGTATTTGTGACGGCAGCTTGCGAATTTTAGGTGAATTGTACAGGTATCCGAAAGAACCTCAAGATTATCCGCTGGATGACTGGAAAGACTGGGGTGATGCGCGACCAAAATTTCGTAAATATATTAAAGAGTGTGCAAAAGCTTGCGGAATTTCAGAACAGGAATTGCAGCAGGCATTGAAATCTGCCATTTGCGAATGGGGTCAACACCACCACTTTAAACTTAATCCCCGGCATTTATCTGTACGAGTCGCCATACCAAATGACCCAATTTGGCAATGTGAATCATGCCAGCGCCCTCACCTGCACCGTGCGGGAGGTATTTGTACTAATTGCTTGGCAAATTTATCGGCTGAACCTAATAAAATATGTGCAGACTTATACGATCGCAATTATTTCGCCACCCAAGCTGTAAATAAGCGTCAACCCTTGCGGTTGCACTGCGAAGAGTTGACCGGACAAACCGACGATCAAGCTGAAAGACAGCGACATTTCCGCAACATCATCGTAAATTTTGGCGAACAAGAAAGAGATTTTATTCCAGTCGTAGATACGATTGATATTCTCAGCGTCACTACTACAATGGAGGTGGGAATTGATATCGGTAGTTTAATGGCTGTTGTGATGGCAAATATGCCGCCTATGCGCTTTAATTACCAGCAGCGTGCGGGTCGCGGGGGTCGCCGGGGTCAGGCTTTTGCGATCGTACTTACTCTTTGTCGGGGTCGATCGCACGATGAATTTTATTACCGCCATCCTGAAAAAATTACGGGCGATCCGCCACCAGTTCCTTTTCTTTCTATGTCACAGGTTGAGATTGTGCAACGTCTCCTAGCTAAAGAATGTTTGAGACGTGCATTTAAGGATGCTCGTGTCAACTGCTGGGAGGTAGAAAAAAAGCCGGACAGTCACGGTGAATTTGGTACACTTAAAAAGTGGAAGGAAACGGAAGAACGCCGCGAACAAGTTCGTAATTGGTTAGAGAAATCCAATCAAGTAATCGAGGTCATAAATTCTCTGCTAGTCGGTGTTGAAGGTATCGATCGAGACTCATTTGAAGAGTATGCACGTCATAAATTGTTTAATAAGATTGATGAGTGTGCCAATAACTTAGAATTGACGGTCGATGGATTAGCAGAACGCCTTGCTGAGGGCGGGGTTTTGCCGATGTACGGGATGCCCTCAAGAATGCGCGATTTGTATCATCATGATCCGTCCCGAAAACAAAGAGTTCTTCCTACTATCGATCGAGATTTAGATTTAGCTGTCTCTGAATTTGCCCCTGGTTCAGAAAAAACTAAAGATAAGCGAATTTATACTGCGATCGGGTTTACAGCATCGTTAATTCCCGACACTAAAAACGGGTTGGTTCCTGCTGGCGAACCTCTGAGCGATCGCCAATGGATGTTAAGGTGTCAGCGCTGCCAACATACGGACACTTCTAATACAATGTTTGAAGATATAATCTGTCCAAAATGCGGGGCAAATGAGGAACAAGGATTTAGAGTTTTTCAGTGGGCTGTCCCTTTAGCTTTCCGTACTAGCCTCAATCCTGGGGCAGACGCTAAAGATGAATACGATGCGTTAATTACGGGTGCTGGTAGCGTAGCCGAATCACAACCTCAAGATTTTGAGTTAGTAAATAACACAAATACTCAGACAGCTTTTTCTGAATCCGGTCGCGTTTTTCGGGTGAATGACAATCGAGGACAGCTATTTAAGGGAGCCACAGGAAATGCAACATTTGGACGCGGTGATAAAGTGTTAACAAATCAGTGGATTGATGAGCGATTTCAGAATAAAAATGATGGGGTGAAGTTTAAACAGCAGGGCGAGTCAGAGAAAATTGCGATCGTGGCCCCAAAAACCACTGGGGTACTGCGAATTAAACCTGCTGCTGTACCAGATGGATTGTGCCTCGATCCTGTTGCACGCGGTTCCGCCGTCAAAGCTGCTTTCTACTCAGCCGCTTTTATGGTTCGTGCTGTAGCAGCACAGGAGTTAGACATCGATCCTGAAGAGTTAGACGTGAGTGGTTTGCGACAGGCTGAATTAGATGATAAAAAAGTAGGAGAAATTGTAATTAGCGATCGGCTTGCCAACGGTTCTGGCTTCACCTATTGGCTAGCTAATCGCTGGGAAGATATCCTTTTAGACAAAATTCTGAATTTTCAAAATAGCTTTGCTGAGGCGATAATGTCACCAGAACACCGCCAAAAATGCGACTCTTCCTGTTATGATTGCTTGCAGCAGTATCGCAATATGAACTATCACGGTCTGCTGGATTGGCGTTTGGGGCTTTCCTTGCTGAGGGGATTAGCCAGCAGCAATTTTCAATGCGGGCTGGATGGAGATTTTTCTACTCCAGACTTAGAAAATTGGGTGTTGAAAGCAACTGGTTTGCGCGATACATTTTGTGCTTCGTTTAGTTGTTCCGCGCAACAGTTCGGTGCTCTACCGGGTTTGACTGTGGGGGATATAAGTGTTATTATTGTTCATCCTTTGTGGAACGTAGATTGCCGTCAAGGATTATTGAATGAAGCCGCTGCTACAGTCGCAGAACCCGATCGCATTCGATATCTAGATACCTTCAATCTCCTGCGGCGTCCAAGTTGGTGCTATCAGTCACTGGGTGATTAAGAGCGAAACTTGAAATATGACTATACTCGATCATCGGTTTTGCACTTATTCCATATTTGACTGATATTTATTTGAAGAAATTTATGCAGCCTGAAATAATCGTTCTAGCTTCTTAGTTGCTGGCAATGCTTTACCTTCAGCCTGACAACTCTCAATTAGTAACTCTAGTACCTCTCGCGCATTGTAGATAGCTTCTTCATAAGAATCTCCGTGAGTTACTGGTTGCATTATATCCTCAAATTCCGGCAAAAACACGACAAAGCACCGATCTTCTTCTGACCATTGGATAACAACTGTATATTTCATGGTTCTGTTTCCTCTGCTTCGATTTGCCTTAGCGCCTCAAGTGTTTCGTTGACTAACTTCTCTAAATATAGTTTAGCATCATTTCCGTCTTTACCAGCTATGATAATGGCCTTGGCTAATTTGGGATGCTTCCACTTACTATGACTGCCTTTTGCTGGCTGACAAATGAATCCTGCTTTTAGCAATAGGCTTTTCAATTCTCTAATCTTCTTAGGCATAAGTGAATGGTAGCAGATATTGTACAATAACTTTACGCAATCTGTAATCGTTGTCCCAAAGTCTGAGGTTCTGGTAGAGGCTTGCCATCTTCTTGATAAATTTCAATTAATGTTTCTAACAATTCTTGTCCGTGTTTTGCCGCTTCCTCGTAAGTGTGTCCGTGAGTACAAGGCTGCATGACATCGGTAAACTCAGGCAAACTGACAACAAAAAATTGATCTTCTTTTGACCACTGGATGATCGGACTGTAATGGCTATTCATTGTTATACGCGAATAGAGCAGAATGCCAGCTAATGAGGTTTAGGATATTGTAGCCGATCGCCCAAACGACAAAAACCGAGTTGATTTGAGAAACCGGGTTTTTACCAAATCTGCGGGCTACAACAAAGTATTATCGTAAAAAACCCGGTTTCTGGGCCCCCATGCGTAAGTGCTATGGCTCTCGCATCCCCGCAAAGATGTACAATTAGGACGATCGCATTCCCCAACTCCCACCGTGATAGAGCGCTACACTGTGCCCCCAATGGGTAACATCAGATAGAATGCAGTAAAAAAATATAAAATGGAAGCAATACAACTGTCTTTGTTCTCAAACGAAGAAGAATTAATTCCTGCCAAAAAGCAGAAAAAAGCAAAATTAGGGCGTTACGAACGCATCCAACGCGAACTAGAATCAAATGACTGCGATCCTTACAAGATATTCATTGATATTGAATCTCAGTCACTGCCAAAATCAGACTATACATTTGTCGATCTTTTTTGCGGTGCGGGCGGCATGACACAAGGTTTATTGCAAGCAGGTTTTCGACCAGTAGCAAGCGTTGAAATTAATCCCATCGCCTCGGCAACTCATACAAAAAACTTCCCTGATTGCCATCACTTATGCGAGGACATAAACAACTTAAATCCTCAAAAGTTACTCGCTGAAATTGGTTCGCCCGAAGTTCATGTTGTTGTAGGTGGGCCACCGTGTCAAGGCTTCTCAGTTGCAGGAAAACGCGACCCCAACGACCCTCGAAATCGCCTCTTTAGAGAGTTTGTGCGCGTTGTTTCTGAAATACGTCCTTGGTATGTTGTCATGGAAAATGTACCCGGAATATTGACTATCCAAAAAGGAGCTGTTAAGCAAGCCATTTGCGAGGCTTTTCAGGAAATTGGCTATCCCCATATGTCCGTTGCTGTTCTGGAATCAGCAACCTATGGAGTCCCGCAAATCCGCCCGCGAGCCATTTTTATTGCCAACAGATTTGGGATGCAAAATCCCTATCCCAAATCGCAATTGTTGCCCGAACAATACAAAGCAATCGAGTCAGCAATTGATGATTTACCAGAGTATACTCCCATCCCAGAAATTAACCACGAATGGACTCGTCATTCTGTTGAGTACATGGAAAGACTTGCTAAAGTTCTACCCGGCGGTTCTTTGTATGAAAGCTACGCCGATGCTTTCAAGCGACAGTATCCGGGCAAACCCAGTATGACTGTTAAAGAAAATCACGGTGGCACTCATATTCATCCTTATCTCAACCGCGTGATTTCTGCTCGCGAAATGGCTAGATTGCAAACTTTCCCGGATTCATTTATTTTTGAAGGTTCAATGAAAAAGGCCATGTGGCAAATTGGAAATGCCGTGCCGCCTCGTTTGGCAGAGTGTATCGGCTTTGCACTTATTCCATATTTGACTGATATTGCACTTAACAAATTTATGCAGCATGAAATAATCGTTCTAGCTTCTTAGTTGCTGGCAATGGTTTACCTTCAGCTTGACAACTCTCGATTAGTAACTCCAGTACCTCTCGCGCATTGTAGATAGCTTCTTCATAAGAATCTCCGTGAGTTACCGGCTGCATTACATCCTCAAATTCAGGCAAAAATACGACAAAGCATCGATCTTCTTCTGACCATTGGATAACGATTGTATATTTCATGGTTCTGTCTCCTCTGCTTCGATTTTGCCAATTTGCCTCCATGATTTAGTTTTATGCTATCTGTAATCGTTGCCCCAATGTCTGAGGTTCCGGTAGAGTTTTGCCATCTTCTTGATAAATTTCAATCAATGTTTCTAACAATTCTTGTCCGTGTTTTGCGGCTTCTTCGTAAGTGTGTCCGTGAGTGCAAGGCTGCATGACATCGGTAAACTCCGGCAAGCTGACAACAAAAAGTCGATCTTCTTCTGACCACTGGATAATGAGACTATAATGGCTATTCATTCTTCTATCTCCTTCAGCTTCTGTAAATCGGACATTACTCTTTTTTCATGGTAATTGGGTGCATCATCGCCATCATTACCTGACAGTGTAATTTTTTCAGGTAATAAAGGGTGTTCCCATACGGTGTGACTGCCCTTTCCCTGTCTGTAAGTAAAGCCTGCTTTTAATAATAGGCTTTTTAATTCTCTGATTTTTTTAGGCATGAGTGATGCCAGCTAACTAGGTTTAGGATATTATAGCCGATCGCCCAAACTACAAAAATACAAAAACCTAGTTTCTGCACTCCAACCAAAGAAACCGGGTTTTTTTACGAAAATACGAGTTGTAGCCCGCAGATTTGGTAAAAACCCGGTTTCTGGGCCCCATGCGGTTTTTTTTACGAAAATACGAGTTGTAGCCCGCAGATTTGGTAAAAACCCGGTTTCTGGGCCCATGCGTAAGTCCTATGGCTCTCGCATCCCCTCACAGATGTACAATTAGGACGATCGCATTCCCCTAGCTCAACCGTGATAGACCGCTACACTC
Source organism: Microcoleaceae cyanobacterium UBA11344 (assembly GCA_003483675.1). Taxonomy (GTDB): domain Bacteria; phylum Cyanobacteriota; class Cyanobacteriia; order Cyanobacteriales; family Microcoleaceae; genus Microcoleus. The sequence goes on along the minus strand of DMYK01000346.1, from coordinate 10 downwards.
TGCCCGAAAT
>DMYK01000139.1:571-5028 GCA_003483675.1 Microcoleaceae cyanobacterium UBA11344 | reverse complement strand
CCCTCAAACTCAAAACCCCGCTCCAAACCATCAAAATACTTATCAAAATTAGGCTGAATCCACAGCGCAGCTTCCCCCTGTCCCAACTCCACAGCTTTATCAATTACCTCCTTCCAATTAGTCAACGAAAATCCCGCCACTTCCATTGTCTTGAAACAATCCCAAACAAACTTTGGCACGGATACCGGCGACACCGCATATCTCAGCAATTCCTTAGCACCTTCTGGGAAAATAATCTGATTGCTGGCAACTACAATTATACCTATATCTTCTTCATTTTCCCCTTGCCAATTCACTTCGCCATTTAAAACATAACCCCAAGGTTTAAGAAAATTGTCGATCAGATACTGCAACCATTCGACATAATCATAAAACTTTTCTGCGCCGTTCCATTTAATCCCCCCGCCGTCAGAAGTCGGAATCCACTTACACCACAATCCAGGCTGAGTCTTGGGCGGGCGGTTGTAATCCACAACAGAAACTTCCGAATCTTCATCCCATTTTTCATTGACAAAATAGCAGCCTTCTTCGCCCACAGGTAAACCAACTGCTTCTCTCGCCGGGTCTGGAATACTTTGCAAAATAGCAGGATTTCGCTTGATACGTCTACTCCGAGAAAACTCTAATAAGTAAAGAGCTTCGCTGTCTAATAACCGTTTATTTAAGTTAAATGTTCCGTCAAATATTGTAGTGTATCCCATGATTTCTACCTCTGATAAATGTAGGTTAGATAGCATTGGTGTCATTGAGAGATCTGATATCATGTCCGGTAGCCTCCTGTATGGGCGGGGCGGGTTTACGAGATCATTAATTTGACAAGTAGATTGTTGGTAAAACCCGCCCCTACAGAATTATGTAATTGTGTTCTGGACAAGGTGCGCACTGCGCACCCTACTAATCCATTTTAAACAATTACCAATTACCTGTTACCTGTTACCGATCACAAATCTTACTTAGTCTTGTCCAAACTCCGAGACTCCAACCAAATAGGAATTGTAATCCAAGCAACTGCTAAAAGTAAGGCAAATACAGCGAATTGAGCCGCCCAAGCTACCAATTTCTCTAAAGACACAACTTGTCCTAAGAAGTATGATAAACTTACCATTACAGATGCCCAACTGGCAGCACCTAGAATATTGAATAGCGAAAATTTCCAAAAAGGCATTTCTGCAATTCCCGCTAGGGGGCTGGCAAAAATTCGCAGCAGTGCGATGAAACGGCCTAAAAATACAGCCTTAGCTGCATTTTTGCTAAACTGTTCTTTTAAGTCAAACAGTTGTTCTTCTCGAAAGCGGAAAATTTTTCCGAGCTTTAGCAGCAGTGGCCAACCGCCATATCGGCCGATCGCATAACCAAAATTTCCCCCCACTGTAGCACCGGCGATCGCACTTCCGAGCACAAACCAGTAATTCAGTTCCCCGCTACCAGCCAAAAACCCGCCAGCAATCGTAATCGTCTCACCAGGGAGAGGAACTCCCAGGTTTTCCAGCAAAATTCCTAGAAATACAGCCCAATAGCCGTAATCGTGAGCAAATTTCTGAATAGTCTCTAGCGATAAAAACTCAAAAGACATTGGATGCTGCCTTCGTAAACTTTTGCTCTTCTCAATACTTTTATATATTGACTTGATTCAGCCAATAGTGCAATCTTTCGCTGTGATGCAAAACACACTACATTGGCGATCGCTCGCCTAACTCAAAACCAATATTTCAGAGATAATAGATCAATCAGGAGCTATTACGGTTCCATTCCGGGCGATCGCCAACCAGCCACGCTCGCGATTGAAATCGCTACTACACAAACTTTCGTCCACGCGGACTCAAGAATAAAGAGGGTATTAAAGCAGGATTTGGTATTATTCCCACGCTCCAATCCCAGAGTAACATTTATGGTATTTTCCAACTTCCACGAACACATCGTCCTCCATCCTCAAAACTGCCTCGACTCCCAAGCAGGTAGTCTCCTACAACAACAGCTAGCAGAAATTGCCCCCGATCGATACGGACTCTGGGTAATAGACATGGCCAGCGTAGATTTCATCGACAGTTCCGGGCTGTGCGCCTTAGTCGGCGGGCTCAACGCCGCCCGCCACCGTGGATGTCGCCTCGTCATCTGCAACCTCTCAGCCACAGTCAGGCTAATTTTTGCAATTACTCAACTCGACCAACTCTTTGAAATCTTCGACTCTTTCGAGCAAGTGATCTCAACTGAAACTCCCGCCCTAGTTGCTTGATTAAAGTACCCGACTTTCAAATAGACTTCAAGCTAGCAGAACTAATTTGCAGATCATAAATAGGCGCGCCTGTCAAGCAAAACCAATGACACACAAATAAATCTGGCACTTGAACGCCCACAGAAGCGATCGCAGGTGCGGCCGGAAAAGGCCAGAGTCGATCGAAACAAATCCTTTCCCCTGCAAACCCGAACTGAATCAAATAAGTCGCCGCCGGCGCATTTACCAGATCCAGCAAACGGTAAGCCAAGTCATACAAATGTTGTCGCCAAACATCCGACAAATGCAGCGGTTGAAAGTAGCTCAACTCACCAGACGGATTGTGGGCCAAGGCACCGATCGCCTCAGCATACAGAGGCCCCTTCGCCGTCCAAACCACAGGTAACCAAAAATTGCCATCGCCAGTAGGAACCTGCAACTGCTCTTGCACCCGATCGCGCGCCGCCGAGACATGGCGGCAAAATCGAAACACATCTTCACCTGGAAAGACCAGATTGGACGGCACATCCAGCGTCAAAGGACAAACCATCGCCCCCGAAAGATCGATCGCCCCAGAATTCAGTTCCGAAACCAAACCGATACTTACTTCCGCGAAAGGATTGGATTGAGCGATCGCCGCCAACAGAGCCACCGCCGGGCCAATCTTGGCATCCGCCACAATCAAAACCCTAGACATTGCCAAAGCTCGGCATCTGAATACCCTGACTGTCATCAGGATCGACAGTAGGCAAATCCAAACCTTTAGACTTGCGGCTCCGCACGGCGAGACGGTAAGTTACGCTCTGCAACTCAGTGTGTAGTTGGCGGTTTTCCTTTTGCAGTTGATCCAACTTTTCCTTAATCGGCTCGATCCGCTCGGCAAACTTCTGGCGGTAAACCCCCGGCAATTCCTGAACTACCTGTTCCAGCATTCGAGAGCGATCGGTCAATTCTTGCACCGACTGCCGCAGTTGGTAAACCTCTGTATCCCGCTCAGCGATTTGTTCCTGATAAAAACCCACCTGTTCCTCAACAGCTTGGAGTTGTTCTCGCATCGCCTGCATTTGAGCTTGGTGGCGATCGGAAACTTCCGGTGCCGGCACAAAACTCGAATTTCCCTTGACCAGCCTGAAAAGCTCTTGAGACAACTGCTGCACCAATTGGTCGCGCATTTGCAGCTCTTCGTTCAGACGAGACACCTCAGATTGCAGTTCTTTTGTGCTTACAAGTTTACTCGGGTTCACAATCACCAATCCTTTTTCGCTAACATTTGCCAACAAATAAAATAGTTTACAAAATGATTAAACTCAGCGAGACTGACAAAGCCCGCTGATTTTCACAACCAGACCAAACCAGACGTGAGTTATTTTTAACAAATTATCTAATCTTATTCTACTCTGAGCTTCCAGGGCACCGATCGACCCTTCGAGATCTCAACGGTAAAGCCCAATCTAATTCATCACAGCCGACAGCACTTGGCCAGCTTCGTCCAAGCTGCCACCAAAACAGATAATCCCGTCCTCGTGGCCCGCCATCGCCAGAATTTTGCGATCGCCTAAATTCTCTTCCTCAAAAAGTCTAAACATTTCTAAGGCCATCCCAGGAGTGCCGTAAGGTATTTCTTTTCTAGTAGTCGGAATCTTAAACAACAGTTGCCGCCAGAGTTTAGGGTTATGAACGTGAATGATCCCGCCCACATCATCTCTGTGAAGGTACAGCGCCGCATGAGTCAGCGACTCAGAAGAAGCTTGTACAGGGCCACGACAGCGGAGGAAATTTTTTTCAAAGTCAAATTCGGTGACAGTACAGTAGGATTCTGGCCCCATCCTTGGCAAGTGTGCCGTCTGGGAGCCTGAAATAATGAATTGGCAAGAATTTCCGAGTCTGACGCTAACATTGCCAAAGTCGATCCCATTGTCGTAGACACCAATTAGTCCCCACTCGTGGAGCCGATCGCGCCACTCCATCAAATCTGCTATACTTTCGGCCACAGAGGGCTCTGCGTGCGTCCAGTCACAGCGGTACTTAACGATACCTTCATCCATCAACTTTCCTGCCTGCTTCGGGCCTTCAGACAGAGCTAGGCAAAGGGGAGCGAAGTTGTACAACCGCTCTGTTTGCCACCTTCTGCATAAGTGCATGAGTGTCTTGATTAGTCTACTCCAGTGTCGCCGTAATTGGCTATCGACATTACGAAAAAGTAAGCGATGAAAGCAGAACAAATTATGCCAAATATCATGATCTA
>DMYK01000139.1:0-533 GCA_003483675.1 Microcoleaceae cyanobacterium UBA11344 | reverse complement strand
GATTTTAGGCTTTTGCCATAGCGAGTTTCTTAAGTGAAACTCTCTAGCATACCTGAACAATTTATTGCTCAATACTTCAGTGTTTATACTGAGGTGACAGACCCCTAATCACTATTTAACGCTACACTATCTCTAGCTCCGGCAACTTCGCTAAAAGTCAACCGTATTTTTACTGATATTTGTTGATTATACAGAGATTTAAGCGCTCGCACCAACTAATAAAATATTTGTTCATCAAAAAACCAGCCGATCGCACCCAAGGGGTTCGATCGGCTAAGCTCCGAGGATTGACTGCGATCGCCCACAGCCCTTTAAATGTGGAAGTGATACAAAATGCTGCCGTCGTCTTTAATTTCGCAATTGGCATTAAAGATTTCGGCTTGTGAGTTCAAAAAACGCTGGGCGACATCCGGCGACAGCCGCGTCTCCATCGCAAACCGCACCAGAGTGATTTCGCCACGCCCTTCTTTAATCAGTCGGTACAAAGCACTTTGCAGTCGATCGCTCTCCGAGCGCTCAAGAGCAGCTTTGTC